>CAMOHV010000105.1 GCA_946615275.1 uncultured Verrucomicrobiota bacterium
CGCTGTCGGGGTCCCCGAGACACCTGGGACCACCGGGACACCCAGCACGGCGGAATCCTCCCTTGGTGGTCCTGGGTGTCCCGGGCGTCTCGGGCGTCCCAGTGCTCGGAGTTGGCTTCGGCGACGGAGTGGAACGAGAAGCGGCGGTGGGAGCTCTCGCGTCCGCCGTGGCCCATGAAGTGGTAGATGCCGGTCATGTCGAAGGACCAGTCCCTGCACTTTTGGATCGCGGCGGGGGAGCAGTCGGCCTCTGGCCACTTCATCGCGATGAACCAGACACCCTTGAAACCGGCGGCGCGCGCCATCTCGCGCGATATCTCAAGAAGGCGGCGGCATCCGCCGTCCTTCACGTCGCGGTCCATGTTCTGCGGGGCCCAGATCCAGACGACGGGCTTGCCGTCGATCTTCAGGTATTCGGGGGTGTTGAAGTAGTTCTCGATCCAGAATCTGGTCACGGCGCGCTGGTCGTCCTCGGAGTGGGTGTTGGGGGCGTTGTGGTTGGCCCACATCATCGCCCACTTCATCATGTGGCGGTATTTCGCGCGGTAGAACGCCTTCACCCAGTGGTCGAGGTGCTGGCGGCCAGCGCTCCAGTACCAGTCGACGTAGAGGGTGCGGACGCCGCTTTCCACGAGCCATTTGATCTGCCAGTCGACCACTTCGGGGTTCGCTTCGTCGTACCATCCCAGGACGGGCTTGCGTTCGGGACATGCCTTTCGTATGCGCTCCCAGCTCTCGTATCTGGACCAGCCGGGGAAGTAGAGAGCGCCGATGTCGTAGCCTGTCTTCGCGGGCTTCGGCTCGGGGACGTATGCGGCTTTGGGCAGGTCGAGGGATGGGGAGACCTTGGCGGGGACGGAAAGAACGATTGGGCTGATGCCGTCGGCGAGGATCGAGACGGGGATTGAGTAGTCGCCGGGCTTCTCGGCGAGCATCTCCACGGTGAATGTCGCGATCTGCCCGCCGGGCAATGTGAGGGCCGGGCTTGGGGAGGCGGTGACGTCGCGCGGGAGGTGGCCGGGCACGACCCGCACGTTGGTGGCCGGGGCGCCGCCGAGGTTCTCGATCACGAACTCGAGGGGGATCGTCTGGCCGGCGCGGGGGAAGGCCGAGGCGGCCCATGCGCTCTTCGCGAAGATGTCCGCAGGGAGGTCGTCGAGCTTGTCGATCACGTGGAAGTCCTTCACGTCGAGAGAGGCGTCGGTGCGCGAGTCGGAGACGGTCCACCACGCGAGGTTGCCGCGCCATGACTTTTCGGAGGAGAGCTTGAAGGAGATTGTGTGGGGGCGGCCGTCGCCGGGGACTGAGAATCTGCGCCTGCCGCGTCCGGCGGCGGAGTCCGTCGCCCACGAGAAGACGCCCGTGCAGGGGGTGGCGCCGGAGATGGTGAATGCGACGCCGGCCTTGCCGGCAGTGGGGATGCTCTCAAGGGAGTCGGCCTCAACGCGCACCTCCGCGAGGGCGCACTCCCCGGCGTTGGCGGCGGCGGACGGGAAGTCGATGCGGATGTTCCGCACGTCGCCTTCGCCGTGCCAGAACGGACGCACGCGGTATTCGTGCCATGCGCCGTCGTCGAGCCACGTGAAGGCGGCGCTGTGCCTTTGGTCCTGGCCCTTCATCTTGCCCGCCACCCAGAAGATCTCGCCGCGTCCGCCTACGGGGGACTTGGCGCGGAACACGAGGACGTGCGCGGGCGAGGCGGGGAAGGGGGGCACGGTGCCGCTGAAGAAGGAGTCGTTGCCGGTGGGGCGTCCGCTCACGCCGTGGTCGCCGACGGTCACGCCGGACATCTGGTTCGCGTGCCTCCAGGGCGCGAGGGCGCCGCCGCTCCATGAGAGCGCGGCGGCTGTTTCGAGCGCGGCGGCGGCCGCGGCCAGCAGAATCAATTTCCTCATGTTGCCTCTCTTGTTTGCAAAGGGACGGACGTATGGTACCATAAACGGCCAGCAGGGGCAACTTGAATGTTCACAAATGAAATTTATCCTCTCCGCAACGCGGCAAGTTTTGGTATAATTATAGGGCTTCACGCGCGGAGTGGCCTCGCGCGGCGTCTTTCCTGCGCCGCGCATGAGAGGTGCAGATGCGCGGGAATCGGCAAGGCATGGTTGGCAGAAAGTGTATCTAAAGCAGCTAGACATAGTAGGTTTCAAGTCCTTCGCGGACAAGACCCGGCTCACGTTCGAGCCGGGAATGATTGCCATCGTGGGGCCCAACGGGTGCGGAAAGTCGAACGTCTCGGACGCCATCCGCTGGGTGCTCGGCGAGCAGCGCCCGACGGCGATCCGCTGCTCCAAGCTCGTGGACGTCGTCTTCAACGGCACCGACACGCGCAAGCCCCTCGGCATGGCCGAGTGCACCATCCAGTTCGCCGACTGCGAGAAGGAGCTGGGCACCGAGTACCACGAGGTGACGGTGACGCGCCGCGTGTACCGCGACGGCACGGGCGAATATTTCCTCAACAAGACGAAGTGCGGCCTCAAGGACATCAAGCGCCTCTTCATGGGCACAGGCATCGGCACGTCGTCCTACTCCGTGATGGCCCAGGGCCAGATCGACGCCATCCTCTCGTCCAAGCCCGAGGACCGCCGCGCCGTGTTCGAGGAGGCCGCAGGCATCACCAAGTTCAAGGCCGACCGCAAGGAGGCCCTTCGCAAGATCGAGCAGACCGAGCAGAACCTCCAGCGCGAGCAGGACGTCCTCCGCGAGATGAAGCGCCAGATCGGCACGCTCCAGCGCCAGGTGGGCAAGGCCCAGAAGGCCAAGGAGCTGCGCGACGAGCTGCGCGGGCTCGACATCTACGTCTCCAAGGGCAAGATCCAGGCGTTCAACCTCGCCCTCGAGATGAACGCGAAGAACCGTGTTGAGACGGACGCCGCGATCGCCTCCGCCACCGAGGCCGTGAACGAGGCCGAGCGGCAGGCGCAGCAGATACATGCCGACATGCACGCCCTCGAGGAGGCGCTCGCCGACCTCCAGACGCGCTCCGCGCAGGCGGACGGCGCGTACACGCGCGCCCGCGAGGTCATAGCCGTGAACGAGCAGCGCATCACGGAGTACAAGATGTTCTCCGACCGCGACGGGCGCGAAATACACCAGACGCGCCAGCAGCTCGAGGAGATCGCGATGCAGGTGGAGTCCCTCGAGCAGAAGACGCAGCTCCTGGAGGACGGCGTGGCCGCAGCGCGGGAGGCGCTGGACGCTGCCGACGCCGCGTTCCGAGCGTCGTCCGCGAAGATCGACGCAATGCGCCAGACCCTGCAGGAGGCGCGCTCGCAGTCGGTCGCCTGCGACCGCCGCGCCGCCGAGATACGCGACGGCATGGCTAAGCTGGACGCCGCCGCGCACGACGCCATCCTGAAGCGCGAGCGGCTTTCGAGCGAGGAGGCCGGACTGAAGCGCTCAGCCGAGACGGCCGCGGCCGCGCTCGCGGAGGTGGACGCCCGCCTCGCCGCCGCCCGCGCCGCCGAGGAGGACGCCTCGGCGCGCGCCGAGGCCGCCTCCACCGCCCTCGAGACGCTGCGCGCCGAGATCGCCGACGCCCGCGAGAACCTCGGCGAGATGCAGACAGCCGCCGCCACCAAGGAGGCGCAGCTCGAGATGCTCAAGGACGAGAGCGCCGCGAAGACGGTCCTGGAGAACGTCCTGCAGGACGCCGCTGGCGACGTGCGCATGGCCGCGATCGAGACCGGCCGCGAAGGCGCGTCCATCGCCGCCGGCGACAGGCTTGTGGACCATCTCGCGCTCGCCGACGGCGACCGCGAGATGGCGGATCGGCTTCTTGGCGACGTGGTGCTGGTGGACGGCAAGGGCGGCATGTGGACGCCATCCACGTCCATGGCCCCGTCGTCCGGGCACCGTTCCCCGATCACCGAGGCCGAGGAGACGCTCGCCGAGCTGCGCGAGAAGATCGCGCGCGCCAAGGAGACGCTCGCCACCGGCGCGGAGCGCACCACGGCGCTCGTGGAGGAGTCGCGCGCGGCCGACGCGAGGCTCGCCGAGGCCCGCCGCGCGGCCGCACAGGCAGAGGGCGAGCGCGCCACCGTTGCGCGCGACGTGGAGGCTTCCGCCGCCCGCCTCGCCGCCGTCCAGACCGAGCTCGCCGCCGTGGCGAGCGCCAACGCCGACGACGACGCGAAGCGCGCCGCATACGCCTCCGAGCTCGAGGACGTCCTCGCCCGCCGCGACGCCCTCATGGAGCGCACCGCCAATGAGCAGGACGAGCTCCAGCGCCTTGAGATATCCCATTCCGACGAAAGCCGCCGCCTCACCGAGAGGCGCATCACCTCCGCGCAGATGGAGAGCGAGCTGCAGCTCGCCTCGCAGCAGAAGGCCGACTGCGCCAGGCGCGGCGACGAATTGAAGCGCATGATCGAGGGCCGCGAGGCCGGCATACGCGGCTATGAGGACTCCATCCAGCGCCTGCGCGACGAGACTGCCGAGCTGATGGGCTCCCTCGAGGATCTTAAGGAGACCGCCGTGGCCATACGCGGCGAGGCCGAGGAGCGCAGGATGGAGCGCGGCGAGCTGCAGGAGAAGCTCGCCAAGGCCGAGGGCGGCGTCTCCGCCCAGCGCGCGGAGCTGGACAAGGCCCGCGACTTCAAGAGCCGCCTGGAGGTGGCCGCCGCCGAGGCCACAATGCGCCGCCAGAACATCTACGAGCACCTGAACGCCGAATACGCCCTCGACGCCCAGGCCGTGCTGCGCGAGCCGGACCCCGAGTGGAAGGGCGGCGAGCCGCCCCCGCAGGACGTCCTCGAAAAGCGCGTGAACGACCTCGCCGCCCAGATCGCCGCCCTCGGCCCCGTGAACATGATGGCCATCGAGGACTTCCGCGAGCTCGAGGAGCGCTACACGCGCGAGAAGGCGCAGGAGGCCGACCTCATCGCCGCCCGCGAGAAGATACTCGCCCTCATAACGAACCTCAACGACACCTCCAGCGAGATGTTCCGCTCCACGTTCGAGCAGGCCAACTCCAACTTCCAGAAGATGTTCACGAAGCTCTTCAACGGCGGCGAGGCGCGCCTCGTGCTGCTGGAGAACGCGGAGGACCCGCTCGAGTGCGGCATCGACATCATCGCCCGCCCCCCCGGGAAGCGCCCGCAGAGCGTCACACTCCTCTCCGGCGGCGAACGCACCATGACGGCCGTCGCGCTCCTCTTCGCGATCTTCATGATCAAGCCCGCGCCGTTCTGCATGCTCGACGAGCTCGACGCCGCCCTCGACGACGCCAACATCGGCCGCTTCGTGGACGCCCTCAAGGAGTTCCTCGACCGCTCGCAGTTCCTCATCATCACCCACAACCAGCACACGATCGCAGGCTCCGACCTCGTGTACGGCGTGAGCCAGCAGGAGAAGGGCGTTTCGCGCATCATCTCGATGCGGCTGGCGGACATCGGCGTGAAGAAGCAGGAGGGATAGGCCCGGCATGAAGAAGATCGTGATGGAGTACCGCGTCCCGTACGCCGACACCGACCAGATGGGCGTCGTGTACTACGGCAACTACCTCACTCTCTTCGAGCGCGCGCGCAACGAGCTGATGCGCGCGTGCGGATACACGTACAAGCAGTGCGAGGCGGAGGGGTGGATGCTCCCCGTGGTCCACGCCGAGGTGGACTACCGCCGCCCCGCGCGCTACGACGACCTCCTGGAGGTGACGGCCTGGTGCCG
>CAMOHV010000106.1 GCA_946615275.1 uncultured Verrucomicrobiota bacterium
GAACTCCGCGCGGGCTCCGCGAACGCCACCGGCATCGTGGACGTGGCGGGAAGCGCGCTTCTGTCTGTCACCGGCGCGTTGAACGTGGCCACGATCGGCGCAAACGCATGCGGAAGGGTCCGCGCGCGGGAGAACGGCGTAATCGAGGCGGCGGGCGAAGTGACCATCGGCTCCGGGTACTCGGGCGCCGACGGTGAGCTGCGCCTCTCCGGCAATTCCAGGCTTTCGCTCACGGCCTACCTGACGGCCATGTCTGGCGGACGGTTCCTCTTGGAGGACGACGCCGTCGTCGACGCTCCAAGCGCCACGTTCAGCCTCAACGGCACGAACGGCGTGATAGAATTCGCCGGCGGCACGGCCACGATCCATGCGTTCAACGTGTACGGAACCTCGGGGAAGGAAGGGTTTTCGACGAACATCGTGCGCATTTCCGGCGGCAGGCATTTGGTGACGCAGAACCGCGAGGCGAACCATGTGCCGTTGACCATCGGCAACGGATCCTCTCATTCCCTCCTGGAGATTACGGGCGGCGAGCTGACTGTGCAGCGCATCTTGCGCGTCGGATACGGGACGACCGGGACCGGTTCCGCCACGTTGCGCATGACGGGCGGGCGCCTTGCCATGCTGCAGGAGCATAACGGCTTATCGGCGGTCATCAACGTGTGCGATTCCAGCGCGTCTGTCGGACTGGTGGAGTTCCTCGGAGGCACGATATCGGCGCAGACGCTGCGCGGATGGACAGGCTCGCAGGCGAAGGGCGGCAGCGGACGCGCGTCGCTTCTCGCCGACGGCGGAAAGCTCGAGACGATGTCCACCACCTCTTGCATCATGCAGTATTTCGACGACGCAGTCCTCGGCCCCAGGGGCCTTGCGGTCGACACCTCTGCTCGCAACGCCACCATCGACCAGGCTTTCACCGACGCCCCCGGCGAGCGCGGCCTCTTCGTGAAAGGCGGCATCGGCACGCTCACGGTCTCGCGTTCCAGCGCGCACGCAGAGACGGCCGTCGTGGGCGGAACGCTCCTCATGGGCTCGCAGGCGGTGACGCAGTTCGGGCGCTCGCTCGTCGTCACGAACGGCGCGACGCTCTCGCTCGCGGGCTCAGCCACTTCGCTCACAGCGGAAAGCCTTTCGCTTGGCAGCGATGGTTCCCGCGGCTTCCTCGCGTTCGATTCTGGAGACGTGGTGACTCTCACCGGCGACGATCCTCTTCATGTGGGGCAGGGCTTCCTTGGATGCGACGCGATTCGCGGCACCGTTGGAGCGTATGACGTGTTTCGCTTCACGGGAGAGGTGGACGCCGATGCGCTCGCGGCGGAACTCGCCAAGATACGCGTGCAGGGCGCCTTGAGCGATCTCACGTACGGCTTCTCGCTCGTGGACGTAGACGGGGCGAAGATCGCGCGGATGTCCGTGGCGCAGCGCGTCGCCACGGCGGCGGCCTGGACCGGCGCCGAGAGCGGGGATTGGTCCGTGCCCGGCAACTGGCAGGGCGGCGCGCTTCCTGGCGTGGACGCGGACACTTCGTTCCCCGCCGACGCCGCCACCCGTGCGGTCGCGACCGCCGCCGACGCCGCCCTCTACGCGATGCGCATCGCGGGGGACTACACATTCGCGGGCTCCGGATCGTATGCCCCCTGCATAGTCGACCTGGCCTCCGGGGCGACGGCCGCTTTCTCCGCGCCCATTGTGCCGTCCGGCGCCGCCGCGTTCGCCGTGGGCGAAGGCGCGGCGCTCCGCATTGCGGCGCCGATCTCGTCGGCGAACGGCAGCATGTCGGCGGCAAAGGAGGGGTCGGGGCTTCTGGCGCTCTCCGCCGCGTCGCCGGAATGGAACGGCGACTGGCGCTTCTTAGGCGGCACGACGCGCCTTGAAGCGCCTGGCGCGCTCGGCGCGGCGTCCGATCCAACGGCCGTCGCCTCGTTCGGCCCCGCCACGATTTCCTTCACCAATGCGCCGGCGGAGTACACGCGCAGCTTCTGCGTGGACGCCGGCGCGTCGAAGGCGGCAGTGCTCGACGTAGGGGCGGACGCAACGCTTTCGGGCTCCTTCACGGCGAAGTCCGGCGGACTTCTGAAACGCGGCGAGGCCACCCTCACGCTGCACGCCGCAGGCGGCGTGCACGAGATAGAGGCTGATCCCGTAGGCGGAGGGGTCAACAGAGATCCATCCGGCGCGGTGTCCATCCCCGCGAGCGGCGACTCGCCGGGCGTGAGCGGCCTCGGCGGGCTTACGGTGCTGGAAGGCGTCATGCGCCTCCAGGGGCGCGGCGCGGGCTCCACCGTCTACAAGCAGACCCACCACATGCTGATCGGCTCCACCTACCCGGCCACCGTCAACGCCGAGCTTGAGGTCGCCAACTGCACTCTCAGGCAGGGTTCGGCCGGATACCATCTCGATCTCGGCGGCACTGCGCCGGCGGCGACCGCCGCCACGCACCCGACACTGCGGGTCATAGACGGGGGCGAAGTCTCAGCCGACGGAATAAAGATCGCGAATCGCGGCCATGCGAGCGGATCGTCGCTTCCCGTGAGCGCCGTGATGTCCGCCACAAACGCCACCATAACGGCGTCCTACGCCTTCCTGCTCGGAACAGCGGGCGATGGAAATGTGACGGCGGTGCTGCGCGCCGGGGCGGGCGGCGTGATGCGGGTGACGAATACTTCCGGCACCGGCGGGCTCTTCTGGTATGGCGTCGTGGACGCCGAGATCGCCGACGGCGGGTGGCTTGGCCTCACATCCGTCAACAACAACGGGCTTTTCATGCAATACTACTCCCGCGGCGAGATGCGGTTCCTTCGCGGCGGCGCGCTTAAAGTCCCGAGGATATCCTCGAACTTTGACGCTCCGACATGGAATTCCACCATTGTCTTCAATGGCGGCGTGCTGGAGTTCATCGCCTCCAGGGAGTCTATCGTGAACGGGCCCGACAAGCGCACGATCCGCCTGGACGGCGAGGGCGTGGAGGCCGTCGTGGGCGAGAACATCTCGCACGTCCTCGAGATCCCCGTGAACGGCGAGGGCGCGTTCGCGAAGAGCGGCAAGGGCGAGCTCGTGCTTGGCGTGGGCAGGACGCTCACGGCGTCCGCCGCCGTCACGAACGACTCCGGCATCCTCACGGCCAACTGGGCCGGCGAGACGCGCGTCAAGGAGGGAACGCTCACGATCGCCGCCGGCGCCGCGCGCGAAGATCTCGCGGTGAAGGTGGATGACGGCGGCGTACTGTCCATATCCGGCTCGCAGACGCTTGGCGCCGTCTCCGGCGGCGGCGCGGTGGCGGGCGTCGTCCCGGAAGGGGGGAGCGTGCCGTCGCTCTCGTGCACGATCTCCGTCCCGTGGGGCGAGGAGAGCCCGGAGTATCCGACGTTCGAGAACATCGCGCTCGACGCGGTGAAGGTCGATTTCAACGCGCCTGCGGGCGAGACGTACAAGACCGGCGACCGCATCGCCGTGGCGCGCCTCGGCGAAGGCGCGGCGACGAACCTAAGGACGTGGAAGGCGGCAAACGCGGGCGGGCTGGTGACGGCGGAATTCTCGCTTGACGGCGATGTGGTGTACGCCAGGATGTCCGTCCGCGGAATGTACTTGTTCTTCAAGTGAGGCCGGGCCTCGGAGAGCTGCGGGGAGCTGCAGAGAAAAGGAAGTGGAAATGAAGATTGGCGCAGGGAAACTTGTCGGCGCGGCGATATGGCTTTGACCCAAGCCGAACATGGTGCCGGTGAACTACGCGCTTCTCTACGGTGTAAGGCGAGGGTAGCTCATTGAGGATGAAGGCGATTTGTCCCCAAAAAGGAAACGAAAAATGAAGAGAATGATTATGAAGATCGGAGCGGCGGCGCTCATCGCCTCGGCGGCGGGCTGCGCGTCGATCACATACTCCACACCCGGGAAAATGGACAACACCGCGGTGAAGGGAGTGAATGGCGTGGAAGGCGCCCAGCTCGTGATGATAGACACGTCCGGGTACTACATGTTCTGGACGATCCCGCTTGTGTCGGGCGATCTCCGGTGGAACGACGAGAAGAAGTCCATCGAGGGGGGCACGTCCTTCTTCAAGGACCAGGTCGGGCTCGGCGAGCTTCAGAGCGCGCTGCTGAAGATCGCCGAAAGCCGTGACTGCGATCTCGCCGAGGTCTATTACAGCGACTCCGACACCACATACGCCGGCGTCAGCTACGGCGGGGCGATCGGCACGTGCTTCGGTTCGTCGCAGATGTGCGTCTCCGCGCTTCTCGTGCCGCGCAGGACGTCCGCAAAGTGAATGGGAGGTGGAATATGAACACAGGCATGAAGTCCTTTGTGACCGCGGCACTGGCCGCCCTTATGTTCGCGGGATGCAGCTCGTACTCCGAGATTGCCCGCTGGGAGTCCGACATCCCGATCAACGACGGAGAGGTTCCGCTGGCCTCGTTCGTGACTCAGAACTTCTCCTATCAGCTTTTTTGGTGCATACCGCTCTGCACGGGCCTGCCGTGGACGGAGGGGACCGAGGAGGTCGTGGACGAATTCAACGTGCGGTTCTTCTCTGACGAGGCGACGCTCGACAACAACCTCGCATCGCTTAATCACGCGCTCGATGTTGTCGGATCGCGCCGCATCTCGCAGTTGAGGTCGTGCGAGGACAACAGTTCCATGTGGAGCCTGTTCTTCGTGAACCGCCACGAGGTTCGCACCCAGTGCCTCATCCTCAAGCCGGAAGCGCCGAAGGCGAAGTAGGAATTTCCGCATTCCATCTGTCCGTGTGGAGCAGGATCAAATGGTGGCAAGTGGCTCGCATAAGGCCATGGACACCGAGTTCAGGGTGTCCATCGTCGTGGGCTCCGACGGCGAAAGGACGTTCGCTGAGTCCGCGATTGCCGCCGTTTTCGAGCGGATCGACTCACTTGAGCGCCTCCTGACGCGCTTCGAGGACACCAGCGACGTCGCGATGATCCGCGCGCTCGCCCCGGGCGAGGTGGCGCAGGTGGCGCGCGAGACGATGGATCTGCTCGTCCGCTCTGCCGAGGTGTGCGCCGCCACGCGCGGCGCGTTCGACCCCACCGTGGGCCCGGTCATGGACGCCCTGCGCGCGCCGCGCCGGCCCGACGCCGCCCCGTGCGCGGACTGGGACCGGCTCGCGGGCGACTCCCGCGCCGACGCCTTTGCGCGCGGCGGCATGCAGCGCCTCGTCCTGGACGTCGAGAACCTTCGCGTCTCGGTGACGCCTGACCGCCTCGGCCGCGCGACGCCCCTGGAGCTCGACTTCGGCGGCATCGGCAAGGGCTACGCGCTCGATGTCTGCGCAGCGATGCTGAAGGAGGAGCCGTTCTCCATGACGCGCTTCATGCTAGACGCCGGCACATCCACAGTGCTTGCCTGCGGGAGCGCGTGGAAAATCGGCGTTGGCGGCGAGTTCAAGGGGCGCACGCGTCGCGACACGGTCGTCGCGCTCACGGACGGCGCTCTTTCCGGGAGCGGCTTCGACATCCAGGGGCAGCACGTCGTGGACGTCCGCAGAAGGGGAGCCGCTTCGCGCTGGGCGGCGGCCTGGGCTAGGGCGAAGTCGGCCGCGGTGGCGGACGCACTCTCCACGGCGGCGCTCGCCATGACCGCCGCCGAGCTGAAGGCGGCCGTGGCCGATCTTGGCGCGGAGGTGATAGTCGCGCGGCGCCAGCCGCGCG
>CAMOHV010000107.1 GCA_946615275.1 uncultured Verrucomicrobiota bacterium
GACTCGAAGCTGGTGCCGTCCGGCCTGCTCGGCCCGGTGCGCATCTTCGCCCCGGGAAGGCTTTCGCCCCGACAGCCCATCGGCGTGTTCGATTCGGGGACGGGCGGACTGACGGTGCTGGAGACATTGCTCGCGGCGGATGCGTTCGACAACGTGACCGGCGAGCAGTCGCCCGACGGCAAGCCTGATTTCGCCTCCGAGAAGTTCGTCTATTTCGGCGACCAGGCCAACATGCCGTATGGCGTGTACGACGCGGAGGGCAAGGCCGACTTCCTACGCGAGCTGGTCGTGCGTGACGCGCGCTTCGTCCTGGGCGACGACCGCCATGCGCCCGCGAAGATCGTGGTGATCGCCTGCAACACCGCTACGGCGTACGGCCTCGACGCGGCCACGGAGGAGGCGAGGCCGGGCGGCGTGAAGGTGATCGGCGTTGTGAACGCGGGTGTGGCGGCCACGCTCGACGCGCTGAAGGCGAAGAGGGGGATGGCGCCTTTCGCCGTCGGCGTGATGGCCACTCCCGGCACGATAGCCTCGGGGGTGTACGAGCGTACGCTCCGGGCCGCGTTCGCCGCGAACCGGATAGACTCCTTTGAGATCGTGAACAGGGGTGGAGTGGGCCTCGCGGAGGCCGTGGAGAACGACGAGCCCGGCATGAAGGAATGCGCCAGGACGAATTTCACGGCCTTGGTCGAGTCATACCGCGCGCGCGGAGGAAAGGCGCCGATCCGTGCGGTGATCCTTGGCTGCACGCATTATCCCTTCGTGCTCTCGGTGTTCAAGGAGACGCTGGCGGATCTGCGCAGAGACCCTGCGTACAGCGGGCTCCTGGCGGATGACCTTGTGTTCGTGGATCCGGCGGTGTACACCGCCATACAGTGCTTCAGCGCGCTTAAGAGGGATGGGCTTCTGAACGCCGGCGGTGGTGCGGGGGAACGTGTCAAGGCGTTCATGTCTGTTGGAAAGAATGGTCCGCTTTCGTATGCGGAGAAGTACGGCCGTTCGGTGGGCCAGACCGACATCGGCACAGTGATCGTCCCGATGACGCTCAAGACGATGACCCCGGAGTCCGTGAAGCGCCTTGCAGAGCTGTTGCCGGCTTCGGCGGCCGCAATATTCCCCCGCGACCTCTGACATTCGTCCTCCCCCGACCTCTTGTAGCCGCATCGGATTTAATGTATAATACATTCCCATGCGATATGCAGTAATGTCAGATGTGCACGCCAACCCGACGGCGATGAGGACCGCGCTCGAGGACGCGCGGGCGCAGGGGGCGGAGAAGATCGTGTGCCTCGGCGACGTCGTGGGCTACGGCCCCGATCCCGCCGAGGCCGTGGAGCTTTGCCGCAGCGAGTGCGACGCGGTCATAATGGGCAACCACGACGCCGCCGTGGCGGGCGTCATGGGCATAGACTACTTCATCCCCGCCGCGCAGCTCGGCGTGCGCCGCCATGCTGCGGAGCTGAACGAGGTGGACCTCGCCTGGCTAAAGTCCCTTCCGTACCTCCACCGCAACCGCAGCTTCCTCGGCGCGCACGGCACGCCCATGCGGCCCGACTGCTTCTTCTACATCCACGACGTGGGCATGCCCACCTACTCCTTCGCCACAATGGTGGAGGCCAGGCGGCGAGTCCTCTTCATCGGCCACACGCACCATGCCCTCTACATCGTGCAGAGGCCCGGCTCGCCCCTCAAGGCGTTCGACGCCAGCGCGGGCTTCGCCGTGGAGCCCGGCCTCCGATACATCGTGAACGTGGGCGCCGTTGGATATCCGCGCGCCGACGGCGACATCACCTACGCCATCTACGACACCGCCGCCAAGCGCATAGACTTCCGCCACCTTCCCTTCGACTACAAGGGCTACATCGACCGCATGTCCGCCAAGGACATCCCGCTCCCCGAATGGCTCCAGGACCGCATCGACGCATGGCGCGCTGTCGGCGCGCCGATCCCGGGGAAGGGCCAGACCGGAATGACGCCATGATGAACAACGCGCTGAAAGTCTCCACCCTCTCCGTATTCGCTGCGATTTGCGCCGCCGCAGCGGATGGCGTCACGTTCAAGGCGCGCTTCATAGGAAACGTCCGAACCGAGGCGTGCGGCGTCGCGGACTTCGACGGCGACGGCAGGCTCGACGTCGTGGCCGGGCCCAACCTCTACCGCGCCCCCGCGTTCCGCCCCGAGAAGGTGCGCGAGGTCAAGAGCGACGTGAAGGAGGACGGCAAGGGCTACGCCCGCGACTTCATGAACCTTCCCCTCGACGTCAACGCCGACGGCCGACCTGACGTAGTCTCCGGCGACTGGTTCTCCAAGGAGACGTGGTGGATCGAGAACCTCCTCCCCAAGGCCGGGCTCTGGAAACAGCACCTCATAGAGAAGACCGGCAACATCGAGACCGGCATGCTCGTAGACCTCGACGGCGACGGCACGCCGACGGACTTCCTGCCGGACACGCAGATCGTGTGCCTGTACCAGCTCGGGAAGAAGGGCCCGCTCGTGGACGGCTTCTTCGCGCGCGACTCCATCTCCAACGACCGCTGCGACATGGGCCGCGGCTGCGGCGACCTCAACGGCGACGGCCTCAACGACATCCTCGTGCCTGACGCCTGGCACGAGCGCCTCAAGGACGGCGCCTGGAAGCGCCATCCCCTCAGGATCGGCTTCGACGACAAGGGCCGGGCCCTCGGCCACGCGTCAAACCTCATCGTGCACGACGTCAACAAGGACGGCCTCGCCGACATCATCGTCAGCTCCGCCCACAAGTTCGGCATCTTCTGGTGGGAGCAGCTCAAGGAGCGCGACGCCGCCGGCGAGCTGCGGTTCCGGCGGCATGTGATCGACGACACATGGAGCCAGGCGCACTACCTCGGCTGGGGCGACATCGACGGCGACGGCCTCCCGGAGCTCGTCGCGGGCAAGCGCTTCATGGCGCACAACGGCAACGACCCCGACCCATACGGCCGCCTGTGCGTGTACTACTACGACTTCACGCCCGGGCCGGACCCGGTCTTCGCAAGGCATGTGGTCTCGTACGACGAAGGCATAGGCGTGGGGCTCAACGTGGAGCTTGCCGACATGGACGGCGACGGCGACGTCGACCTCGTCACCACCGGCAAGTGGGGCGGACCCGTGATTCTGGAGAACATGATGAAATGAAGCTCCTCCGCGCCATGTTCCTGCTCTTCGTGTTCGGCCTCTTCGCCGCCCTAGGCGGCCTAGCCTGGTTCGAGTTCGCGCCGCCCACGAAGACATGCGTCACCTGCCACGAGATACGCTGCGCCGCCCAGGCGTGGGCGCACGGCTCGCACACCAACGTGAGCTGCAAGGCGTGCCACGGCGGCACCGTGGAGTCCGTGGAGGCGTTCTCCGACAACCTTCGCCGCACGTGGAGGCATCTGACGGCCAAGAACCTTTCGCCGAAGGGGCTATCCTCGGCGCAGATCGACAGGATGTCCGCCGCCTGCGCGAAGTGCCACCGCGCCGCCGGCGACCAGTGGGCGCGGAGCGGGCATTCCGCCCCCGTATCCCGCTTCCTCACGGATTCCAGGCACAACGCCGCCTGGCGCCCCGCCGACCAGTGCCTCCGCTGCCACGGAATGTTCCTGGAGGGCGACGTGGACTCCATCCTCGAGCGCGTGTGCATGCCGGACAAATACTACACGGCCGCCGAGCTCCCGCGGGTCTGGCGCTTCCGCGACCAGCGCGCCGCCGCCCGCGCCGCCGTCCCGTGCCTCGCCTGCCACAAGATGCACGGCCCCGATCCGTTCATGTTCTACAGCCGCGCCGACGCCGCGCACTTCCCGTACTCGGCCCTCTATTCGCAGAAGATAGTCTCCCCCCTCGGCCCCGTTCGCACCTCCGCCGACCCCCGCGCGCGCATGTGCCGCCAGTGCCACGCCGCCAGCGCCTTCGGGAAAAGCGGCTCCTCAGACGACCGCACCCCCTTGGGCCCCCACGAGGGCCTCAGCTGCCTCGACTGCCACCGCGGGCACGACAAGAGCGGCGTGCGCCGCACATGCGGGGACTGCCACCCGAAGTGCGTTTGGCCGGAGGGCGTGAGGGATCCGATCCACAGGCCGCACGGTGTCCTGGAGAACGACAAGATCAAGGTGTCGCTCAATGTCGCGGACGGCTCCTTCGGCGTGGCCGACAAACGCACCGGCCGCACATGGCGTCCGCTCGTGGACGGTTCGAACGTGTTCTCGCGCATCTGGGGCATTGCCGGATCCGGCTCCACTTCCATCACCTTCCGCGCCGCCGCCAAGGCCGCTCCCTCCGCAGAGATGCGCGTTGCGCTCGCCCTCGCGGACGCCGCGCTCACTGTGCGCGTCTCCCTGCCCACCAACTTCCCGGCGGCGCTTGCGTATCCATATCCGTTCGAGTCGGGCGCGGAGGACCGCAACCTGCTGGCCTTCGGGCCCGGCTTCGCGTTCCCGGCGGCCGAGACGGACCTTGGGACCAACTTCCCCGCCCGCATGCGCCTCGGCTCGCCGGAGTTCAACCTCCCCGTGTGGGGCGTATATGCGGAGAAGTCGATGCCGTCCGGCGAGATCGTGCCGTGCGACGGCTACATGGCATCGCTCGCGGACGCCGCCGGGGCGTGGGGGCTCTACCATGTGCGCGGGAACGGCCGCCGCCAGTTCTCGGTGGAGTGGGACGCGGCCAGCGTCGGCGCGGTGCGGGAGATGAGGTATGTGTTCTTCGTGAAGGGAGGCCCCGTGGCCTTCGCGCAGGAGTACCGCAGCCAGCTGAGGGGGAGGGGGCTTTTCTCCACCTTCGCGGAGAAGGCCGCACGCGACAAGGCGTCCGCCGACGCCTATGCGCGCCTCGCCCGCAGCCCGGCGGTACTCTACGCGGCAATCGGCGACGACAAGCCCGGCATCTGCCGATCCTTGCGTGAGGAGTGCGGCATGCGCGACTTCATCTTCGCCTTCGCCGAGCGCGAGGAACTGAAGACGTGGGCGACGCCCGACGAGCGCGCCGCCTGCGCCGCGGCAGTTCCCGGCGCGTTCTTCGCGACGGTTTCCGACGTCTCCGGCGGCGCATTCGCCCTCTCCGCCGGCGCCACAAACGCCCTTGCGGCCGCGCCATCTGGAATGGCGTTCGCGCAGGCACAGGCCGATTTCATCCCGGGCGCGTTCTCCGCGCCGCATGCCTGGCGCACCGCCGATCCGCTCCCCTGGACAGTGCACGACGGCGATCCGCCCCCGGAGACGCTGCGCGGGCTCGACCCCGCCATGCGAGTCCCGTTCCGCGAGATCGCCCTCCACGGCGGCGCATTGGGCACGGCCGCATGGGACGACGCGAACAACAAATGGACGAAGCTCTGGTGGAAGCGCGACCTCTTCAACGCCGTCTCTGGGACCCTCCCCACATACGTCTTCACGCGCGAGACCTGGCCGCGCTTCAGGGGCGAGCTTGCGGAGAGCGCGAAGACGGCGGCGCGCATGGCCGCCGCAACTGCGAACGCCGGCTTCGTGGCCTACCGCATCCTCACGCCCGACCGGCTCGTCCATCGCAGCGAGTTCGACAACGGCGCCGCCTGCACCGTCAATTTCGGCGGACAGGCCTTCCGCCTGCCCGACGGCAAGGTGGTCCCTCCCCGCAGCGC
>CAMOHV010000108.1 GCA_946615275.1 uncultured Verrucomicrobiota bacterium
TCTTTTTCGGGTGCATGGGGACATGATACCAAAGAGCCGGATGAGACGCAAGGGGGAAATGAGATTTTAATGCGGACGAAATCGCAGGGCGTACTGGACGTTAAGAATGAATATTTGCATTTTTCAGCCAGATGTGATATCATAATACGTGTTCATTAGTATCCATCCCTCCGCCAAATGAAGAGTGCGGCGATGAGTTGATGGGAAAGGAATCAATGATGGTGAAGACGATGAAATCCATGAAAGTAAATGTAATGAAAGCGAATGCAAAGAGAGGCGACGGCAAGTCGCCTTTTCTCTGTGCGACGGCGGCGCTTTTGACAATGGCGGCCAGCGGCGGGCTGTTGTACGAACCGGCGAACTACGCCGCGCAGGACAACCTGGTCGTCAACTACGACGGCATCCGCAATGCCGGTCTCTTGAGGGCGCACGACCCGGCCGCGGCCGTGTGGCAGAGCGTCGGCCGCGTGCCCGACGACGCGGAGTTCTTCGCCAAGGAAGGCGACGCGAGCGCATGGGCCGCCGACGGCTTCCACTTCGCCGGCGGCGCCTACGCCAAACTGAAGTACAACTACTCATTCGGCGACAACATGACGGTCCAGATCGTCTGCGACGTGAGGGGCAGCGAAAACACCTCCTCCTGGCCGACGTTCTTCGGCAACTGGAACGACCGGGCCAACGTCTACTTCAGCGACAAGAAAAACGGCACGGTCGTTTTCAAGGCCGACTATTCGACCGGCCTCGGCTGGCAGTCAAGAGGCAGCGTGACGTGCGGAGCGCGGGTGACGTATCTCAACGCCGCGCTCGCCGCCGCCGAGCACAAGCAGATCGTCGTGGCGGGCGATTCGTTCACTACGGGCTGGAAGGAGGGCGGCCTCACGGTGACGAACAGTGTCGGCAGCCAGTCGTGGTCGATCGGCAGCGCGGGAAACGGCGCCGCCTACGGCGCGTCCGACCTCGACGCGCGCTACCTTGTCGGCACGATCAAGGCCGTCCGCGTCTACAACAAGGTTCTCTCGAACGCGGAACTTGCCGCGAACCGAGCGATCGACGAGGCGCGCTTCTTCAACGGCATCCCCGTGACGAACGTCGTGGTGGCGACGGCGGTGGCCGGGCTGGAAGGCAACGAGAGCGCCGGCGCGTACGCCTACGACGAAGACGGCTACACGTTCACCGCGCCGCAGAAGGCGGCGAAGGACGGCGTGGCGTATGCCTGCACCGGCTACAAGCTCGAAACCTGGAACGGCTCGTCCTGGTCCGCGCCAGTCTCCTTCTCGTCCTGCTCCTACACCGCCGCCGACACCGCGGCCAAGGTGCGCCTCACGTGGCAGTGGCGGCGCGCGCACGCGGAGGTCGCGACGGACCTCGACCCGCTCTTCGACGAGTACGTGACGGACGGGCTCGTGTTCCACCTCGACGGCTTCCGCAACGTGGGCGCGGACAAGCCGCACGACTCCTCCTCGCCCCGCTGGGTCGACCTCGTGGGCGGCAAGGTCGCGAGCATCCAGCATGACGAATCCGACGCCAGCACATGGCGGGACGACGGCTACTTCTTCGGCGGCAGATCCTTCGCCCAGACCTACCCTCAGCTTTCGGAGCTCAACGGCAAGAACGTCCTGACCGTGGAGATCGTGTGCGACACGACCACGAACGCGCTCGCGAAACTCGAGACGTCGCGTTCGCCGAACATCCTGTGGCCGAACCTGATCGGCTGCGGCGACAACGACTGGCTGAACGTCTACTACGACCAGAACAGCACAAACGACAGGCTTACGTGGAAGAACGCCGGGGGCGGAAACAACAACATCGCGAAGGGCACCTGGACGGGGCATTACGCGACGGCCATCCGCAACGGCACGAAGAACTACATCATGCAGACGACGAACATCGCGAACGCCGCATCCGTGACCACGTCCAGCGGAAACCTCGCGACGCAGACGATCCGCATCGGATGCGCCGGCAGCATGCTGGGCAAGCGCGAGCAGCGCTGGTTCCTCGGCACGATCAAGAGCGTGAGGATCTACAACCGCGTCCTCACGGACGACGAACTTCACAAGAATCGCGAAATCGACGAGATACGCTTCTTCGGCGCGAAGAATCCGTCGGCGAACGTCATCGTGGCCTCCTCCGTGCGAGGGGTCTCCGGCGACGAGCCTGAAGGCGAGTACGCGCTGCCGGCGGGCGGGCGCACGTTCACGGCTCCGGCTTCCGTTACCGTGGGCGACGACGTCTACTCCTGCACGGGATACACGCTGGAGACGTGGGACGGTTCCGCGTGGGGCGAGCCCGCCGCCTCCGCATCCCTGTCCTGCGCGCTCGCCGACGCGTCGGCGAAGGTGCGCCTCACGTGGCAGTGGACGCACACGGCCGGCCCCGGCTACGACGCCGCGTTCAGCGACTACGTGACGGACGGCCTCGTGCTGCATCTCGACGGCGTGCGCAACACCGGATCCCTGCCCGTCCATGACGCGGGCGCGACGGCGTGGGCCGACCTCGCCGCGAAGGGCGGCGCGGCGAACTTCGTCGTCGGCGAGGACGGCAGCCGGTGGAAGGACGACGGCTACTTCTTCTGCGGCGTCAATGCGGCGAGCTACGCCGTGATGAACGGCACTCGCACCCTCGGCGCCGCGTTCACCGCCCAGGCCGTCCTCGACTTCGACTGTAACGCCTCGCACCGCATCGACACCGGGTGGCCGCAGTTCGTGGGGACGACGGCGGCGTCCGGCGATCCCTTCGCGTGGTACTACAACCAGAACAACACCGGCAACCCCGGCGTGAACTTCAAGGTGGCGAACACGCACATGGCGGCCGTCACCGAGTGGGGCGGCGAATACGTGAACGGACGCGCCGACGGATCGGCCGCGGCGAATTTCCAGACGGCGACGCCCGCCGCGACGCAGGCGTTCGACAAGGTTCCCGGCACGCAGACGTTCACGATCGGAAGCGGCAACGGCAGCGACAGGGGTTACATGTCGCGCAAGCTGTACGGCACGGTCAAGTCCATCCGCCTCTACGGCCGAGCCTTGACGGACGCCGAGCTCCTGCAGAACCGCGCGGCCGACGAACTGCGGTTCTTCGGGCGCTCCCCGGCGGCGGCGGGCGACCTCGTGGTCCGCTCCGGCGTGGAGGGGCTTTCCGGCGACCAGCCGAACGGCGCGTACCGCCCGGCGACCGGCTGCACGTTCTCCGCTCCGCCCGAGGCTGTCCTGAACGGCGTTCCCTACGAGCTCAAGGGCTACACGCTCGAGACGTGGGACGGCTCGGCCTGGGGATCCCCTGTCGTGTGCGACGGCATTCATGCCGTCGCCCCCGACGTCTCTTCCTCCTCGAAGCGCCTCACGTGGAACTGGGCCGTGAAGAGCCGCATCACCAGAATCCGTGACGGCTACGACGTGGGCGACTACGTGCAGGACGGCCTCTACCTCTTCTACGACGGCATCCGCAACGCCGGCGCCACGGCGGAACACGACCCGGAGGCGACCACGTGGGCGAACCTCGGCACGGGCGGCGCAAGTCTGGACGCCGCGTTCGACGCCGCGACCGGCGACTCGTCCGGCGGCTGGGCGGAAAATGGCTACGACTTCGTCTATGGCGGCAAGTTCGCGACCATCGGCGCCAATCCCTCCTTCGGGAACAAGGTCACGATCCAGGTCGTCTGCGAAGCGACGGCGGGGACGGCCTCCTATCCCACATTGATCGGCTCCACGGGCGACTACCTGAACCTCTATTCCGACGCGGCGGCCAAGCTGCTCGTCGGCAAGGTGTTCAACGCCCGCGAGGAATCCGGCAACACCAAGGCCGGGCAGCGCAAGCAGATGGCGGGGACGTGGAACAGGCAGTATGCAAACCTCGACTGGCACGCGGGCATGCTGAACGTGTTCGATTCGACCGTGCCCGATCCGGCGGCGTGGGTCGGAAAGTGGCGCTACAACTGGCAGGAGTTCAAGGACAATCCGTTCTACATCGGCGGCGTGTACAAGGAAGGCGACGCGAGCTACATCAACGCCCGCCGCTTCAGCGGCAGGATCCATGCCGTGCGCGTGTACATGCGTTCGCTTCTCGACTTCGAGCTCGAGCACAACCGCATGGTGGACGAGGCGCGCTTCAGGGGCAATCTGCCGGAATGGAACGTGCTTGTGGACGGGAAGTTCTCCGACTACGAGGGCGAAGGACCCGGCCACTACCTCGTGGAGGGCACGCACACCTTCACGGCGGGGGCGGCGAACGACCCTGAGAGCGGAAGACGGCGCAAGGTGGTGGGCTACACCATCGAGACGTGGGATGGCTCGGTCTGGGGCTCGCCCGTGTTCCACGGCGGTGGATCCTGCACCGTCAACGCCGGGGCGAAGGTGCGCATCACGTGGAAGTGGCAGCCCGACGGCACAGCGATCATCTTCCGATGAAGTTCGTCTTTGCGATAGACTCCTTCAAGGGGAGCATAGATTCGGTCTCCGCCGGAAGGGCGGCGGCCGAGGGCGCTAGGAGGGTGTTTCCCGACGCGGAGTGCGTGGTGCGTCCGCTGGCCGACGGCGGCGAGGGTACGGTTATGGCGCTTGTGGCCGGACTGGGTGGAGAGGTCAGGAAAGTTCGGGTCACTGGGCCGACTGGGCGGTCGGTCGTGGCGGCCTACGGGCTTCTTGGCGACGGCAGGGCCGTCATGGAGATGGCCGAGGCCGCTGGCCTTGCGCTGGTCCCGCGCGGAGAGCGCGATCCGCTTGCAGCCACGACGTTTGGCGTGGGCGAGATGGTCCTCGATGCGGTCCGGCACGGCGCGTCGTCGATTGTGATGGGCATAGGCGGCAGCGCCACGAACGACGCCGGCGCTGGGATGCTGCAGGCGATGGGATGGAGGCTTCTGGACGCGCGGGGGCGCGATCTGCCGCGCGGAGGCGCGGCGCTTGCCGCGATTGCGGACGTAGTCCCGCCTCCAAAGCAGCCGGAGTGCAGTCTGCGCGTCGCGTGCGATGTGGAGAATCCGCTTTGCGGCCCGAACGGAGCGAGCGCCGTGTTCGGTCCGCAGAAGGGGGCGTCGGACCGGGACGTGGCGGCGCTAGACGCGGCGCTGGCGCGGTTTGCGGAGGTGGCGGATCCCGGAGCCCGCTTCGCCTCGATGCCTGGCGCCGGCGCCGCCGGAGGTCTGGGCTTCGCTCTTGCGGCAATGCTAGGCGCGGAGCTTGTGCGAGGCGTGGATCTTATAATCGACGAGACGCGCCTTGCGGATCATGTGGCCGGGGCCGACGTGGTGGTGACCGGCGAGGGGCGGCTTGACACCCAGACCGCGATGGGCAAGGCGCCCATCGGCGTGGCGCGTCTCGCCAAGGCGCATGGTGCGCGCACAATTGCCATCGCGGGATGCATCGGCGACGGCGCCGATGCGCTGAACGAAGCCGGGATCGACGCTTTCTTCCCCGTATTGCGCAAGGTGGTGACGCTGGACGAGGCGCTTGACGCCGCCGCCACCGCCGAGAACATCGCCGCGACGGTCGAGCAGGTGTTCAGATGCCTACGCGCCGGCGGAATGGCCTAAAGTCACTTCTTCGCCGCCGGGACGGCGATCGAGGATCCCTTCATATCCGTCCAGAGCGTGCCTTCGCCGGAGT
>CAMOHV010000109.1 GCA_946615275.1 uncultured Verrucomicrobiota bacterium
TCGGCGGGACGTACGATTCCGTACAGATCAACTCCGGCGCGTCGGGCGGAGGCATCGTGAACCTCCTGAACCCGTTCTCCCTCTTCTCCGGCGCGCCCACGGTGGACTGCGGCACGCTCGCCGTGAAGGATCTGCGGCCGATCGGGCAGCCGTCGGCGCTCGGGCGCGGCGCGCCCGGCGACGCGATCACCGTGAAGGACGGCACGTTCCGCTACGAGGGCGCGCCCGGGGAGACCGACCGCGGGCTCGTGGTCTCTCCGACGGGGGAGAAGAAGGCGTCGGTGCTGGACGTGGCCGACGGCACGTCGCTCAGGATCACGGGCGACATCGAGGTGGAGCGCGGCGTGATGGTGAAGCGCGGCGGCGGCACGCTCATCCTGGCGCCCCAGACCGTGGGGGCGTCCAACCAGCTCGCCATGGCTGACTTCGAGGTGTCGGGGATCGCCTCGTTCAACGCGAACGGCGACGCGCCTGCAAAGGGCTTCGGCAACTTCACGATCTACGACGGGCGCGTGGTGATCGACACGCCGGACACCTCCACCAACTACTTTCGCCTTGCCTCCGCCTCCGGCAGCGCTTACGTCGGCATCCGCTCCACGACCACAGGCCCCGAGACGGAGGCGCACATGGAGATCCGCGGCGGCGTGAACTACATGCCGCACAGCTTCATTGTTGGGTATAGCGCGGGCGACACCACGACGGCGGCGCAGACGCTCCACCATTCGCTCGACGTGTATGGCGGCGTGTTCGACAACAGTGCAAGCGGTTGTGCGCTCTATCTCGGCAACTCCGCGGGGAAGGACAACAACAACTTCGTCTCGCACCTCAACATATACGGCGGCAACGTGAACACGTTCTACTTCCGCCCCGGGCAGACGTTCGGAAACGTCTCGCGCACATTCATCTCGGGCGGCACTTTGAAGTGCTACGGCGTCTACGGCGGGCAGTACGGCGACGGGCCCAAGACGTGGGACGACCCCGATGCGCAGTACGTTCCGGACATCGACATACACGTATGCTCCAACGGCACGATGCATGTGACCAGCTCCACGTTCTACCTTGCCCGCGACAGCCTGGTGAACCAGACGGTGCGGGTGACGGACGGCGGCCTGCTTCGCTTCTCCGGGTTCTGCAACGCCGCTACCGCGTCCGTGGCGCCGGCGATGCGCACCACTCTGCTCGTGGACGGGGGGCGCCTTCTCACGAATGAGAGGAACGGCAGCTTTCTTCCGGGGGTGACGACGAAGATAGGAGAGAAGGGCCTCCGCTGGGAGAACTACTACACATATACTGTGAACGGGCCGGTAGTCCCGGCAGACGGCGTTTCCGCGGACGGCGGAATGGAGCTCTACGGCTCGGGCACGTTCAAGTTCTTCGGCGGGACTTCGTTCACGGGGCCTGTCGTGGTCAAGGACAACTGCGCGCTCACCGTCTCAAACCTCTTCTCCGCGTCGTCCGTGACGATGGCGGACGGCGCGATCTCCATGGCGCGGACCGGTGCCACGATCAAGCACCTCAAGCACGCCGGCGGCACCGGCAGGTTTGACTTTGGGATGTACTCCGACGTTGTGCCGAAGCTGACGCTTCTCGCCTGGGACGTGCCGGAGATCGTGAGGATAAAGCTCGGCAATATCCCGCCGGCAGGCACATACGAGCTCATCGACTATCCGGCATCGGCCGGCTTGACGGCGGACCGCGTCGTCATCGACGGCACGTACACGGCGGGGACAGACTGCGCGTTCTCCGTGACGACGTCGGGTGCCACATCGACGCTCGTCCTCACGGTGACGAAACCGGGAACTGTCTCCGGCACGGCGTATGCATGGGGCGCGACGGCCGGCGGCGAATGGGCGACGGGCGGCAACTGGTCGGGCGGCTCCGCGCCAGGCTCGGACACTCTTGCCGACCTAACATTCGGCGCGACGCCGTCCTCTGAGCCGATCACGCTCACGCTCGACGCGTCTGCCAAGGCGTCTTCTCTTGCCTTCCCCGCCGCCGGCGGCTACAGGATAGCAGGATCTGGTTCGCTGGCCCTCGGCAAGAACAATGCGAAGGTCACGATCACGGGCGCCGGCGCCTCCACGAACAAGATAGAAGTGCCTGTGACGGTGGCGGGGCCGATCGAGTTCGACATCCCGAAGAAGGGTCGCCTTGAGTTCGCGTCCGTCTCGGGCGTGGCGGATCTCACGATGAACTGCTCCACGCGCGACGGAGGCAATGGCTTTGGCGGCACGGTGACGATCGGCAGCCTCGCCGGGTTCAAGGGCGCGCTTGACTTCCATTCCGGCCTTCTCTCCGTGGGGTCGATCCCTGCTGGCCTGAGCAGGCTGCGCGTGGGGTACGGCGAGTTCCGCTACACGGGATCGGAGGATGCGACGATCGCCAGCCCCGTGACACTGTCGTCCGACATGTATGCCGAGGCCAGAATCGGCGTGGTCGATCCCGACGCCACGCTCACGATCGCCGGCACGGTCGCGCAGGGTGCGGGCGGGTTCTGCAAGCTCGGTCAGGGCACTTTGGCCCTTGCGGGGGCGCACGACTACTCCTTCGGACTCAATACGGCATACTACGGCGATCCGCCGGCGACCAACCCCATGGGCTGGGACAACGTGAAGAACGAGTGGATATGGGAGGCGAACGGCCGCATGCCAACGTACAGCAGCTGCATGGTGGCTGGCGGCAGGCTTGTGTGGGGCGGGGCACCCGGCCAGACGGTCAAGATAGGCTCGTATGGGCTCATGGTGGGCGGTATCAGCACGGCCGAGCCGGGGAAGGAATACGACGCGGAGCTGGACATCGTTGGCGGCGAGACGACGGTGAACTCCACGATCACGGTTTCGCTGAACCACGGCAACAGCGGATATTCAACAGCGTCCAAGCCGCGACTTTCCGCCACGCTCAACGTCTCCGGCGGAACGCTGACGGCTAAGAATCTCTACTTGGCGCTTGAAGACAAGGCGGTCTCCACGGCAGATGCGTACTATGTGCAGACTGGCGGAGACGTGAATGTCACGACGAAGACGATCATCGGCTACAAGGGCGCAAACTGCACATCGTCGTTCACTCTTTCCGGCGGCACCTATCGTACCGGTACGCTCGATCTGGGTGAATCCGCGCCTGCACCCTGCGCCACCGTCACGCTCTCCGGAGGACTGCTTGACGTTCCAGGAGGGATCTTTTTCCGCGAGGGCACGAACACGTTGCGTGTTCTTGAGGGGGCGACGCTCAGGGCGGGTGCGCTTGCCGCCGAGAGCAATTACGCCACGAAGGAGAATTCCATTCTGTTTGACGGCGGCACATTTGTCGCGACGCTGCAGGGAGGCCAAATTGGATACCTGAACAGAATAAAGAACGTGGCCGTGGGAGCGAAGGGCGTGACTTTCGACGTGACTGAGCTGACGAACAAGTATTTCGGAGTCATTGTCCCGATTTCCGCCGCTGAAGGTGTCGTTGCAGACGGCGGCATCACGGTGACGGGCGCTGTGCGCAATATTGGCGCGGTGGCTTTCTCTGGTGATGCGCGGCAGCAGTTCAACGGCGGGGTCACGGTTGGGCGGAACGGAAACGTCCGCACATACGGCGCTGCGCTTACCAACATCGCGGTGCGGGTGAAGGACGGGGGCGTTTTCGGCCCGCAGTGGACTTCGACGTCCTCTCCTGCGTGCGTCGCTTCGCTCGCGATGGGCGAAACGGCTGACGACAGAACGACGCTTCTTGTGCATACCGCCCTGCCCAACCACGGGTCGAACATCTACCCTGGCAAGATATTCGCGCGTGACTCCTTCTCGTTGAACGGCACGGTGGAGGTTGCGTTCTCGAACGATGGACAGGATGCCCTCGTCGCGCCGTCTGGCACGTTCACCATCCTGATCGCGCCCAAGAACTCGATAGACGCGAGCAAGTTCACGGTATCAGCGGAAGGCCCAGCGCTTGCCGGAACGTTCGCGGTGTCGTCCTACAACGCCGACTACGACATGCTCACCGCAACTCTTATGGCTCCGGCACCTGTCGATAATGTGTGGACCGCCGCCGGATCCGGTTCGTGGCTGGTTCCCGGCAACTGGTCCGCCGCGCCTAGCGATTCAGGAGTCGATACTATCGTGTTCCCCTCGACGCTGGCGGCGGACGCAGCGGTCGCCATGGGCGGCGACCGCGTGGTGGGATCCATCGTGCAGAGCTCCGAGGCGGAGGTCTCGCTCGCGGGCGGGACGCTTGAGTTCGCGAGCGCCGCGCCGTCCGTCTCGACCGTGTCGAACGGCGTCCTTGAGCTGCCGGCCGTTTCGTCTTCCGCTGTGGTGTCGGTGAATCCGTCGGCCAACTCCGGCAAGGTGGTGCTTGGCGAGGCGCAGGGCGAGGCGTCGTTCGCGATCAAGGGCGGAACGCTTGAAAGTACGGTTTCGAATCTAGGGACAGGGCCGATAACCGCCGACAACGGCACTTTGTCCATCAAGGGCGATGGCATCGTGGATGTGCCCGTGACCGCTTCGGGGAACGGCATGATCCTGCGCACCGATGGCGATGCGTTCTTCACAGATGACGTGACTGTGCAAGGCACGTTCGTCAAGTCCGGCCCTGGCACAGCTTATTTCTGTGGCTCGGGGAACGTGAAACTTGGAACGGCGATACGAGACACGCCGTCCATCGGCAACGCGAAAACGGCGCTTACGGAGCTCCCGTCCAACGGCGATCTGCCCATGAACTCGCTTCCCGGTTCCGTCATCCTTTCCGCCGGCAAGATAGTGACTGGAGTCAACCCTTCGCAGTATATCACCATAGACAAGCATTTCTACTTCGGGTCGAGCATATTCGAACTTGACGCGAATGGCGATATCGTCCCAGCGGAGCTGGAGATACTCGGCGGCACGTTCTACTGCAACAACGACATGTACATCGGGCGCAACGCCGGAATGTACGAATACAGGTATCCAGCCCTCCGGAACAAGCGGCGCGACTTCACGTTCACGCTCTGGGACGGGACGTTCTCGTGCGGCGGCCTTTACACGCAGCATAGTGCCATCGGCGCAGACTACTACAAGGGCAACGTCACGATAAACATCCATGGCGGATCTTTCACGAGCCGCGGCAGCTATGTCTGTATCGGATACCATTTCAACGCCGCGAACACAAACATCGTGAACATATACGGCGGCGAGATGAAGTTCACCACGGGCACCTGGAGCACCGGCCCCGTGAACGGCAACTTCAACCTGAACCTCTACGGCGGCACGTTCTCGACGAAGCTTCCGCTATACTGCAGCGGCAATGACGGTGGGCGCACGATCAACTACAACTTCGCTGGCGGCACACTCACGATGCCGTGTCTTTACCGTAAAAACTCCAGCGGCGTGGAGAACCTTCTCTGGGACGGAGGCGTGTACAAGCCGACGTCGAACGACTGTGCGATTGTGGGGACGCACAAGACGTGGACGAAGAACGAGTGCCGTGCGGGCGGCGCGAAGTTCGACCTCTCTGGCATCACGGCCGCCAACGCCACCTTCACATGCGACCAGGCGTTCACGCACCAGGCGGGGCTTGAGGGCGAGGACGGCGGCGTGGAGATGCTCGGCGGCGGAACGCT
>CAMOHV010000110.1 GCA_946615275.1 uncultured Verrucomicrobiota bacterium
GTTATGGTATAATATTGGCCTCTTTGAGAGAAAAGACGATATGAACATGAACTTTCTTCTTGGCGGGCTCCTTCTCCTCGCGCTTAGTGGGCGCGGGGCGGTTCTGCTTGCATGAAGATAGACGTTCAGGCATATCAAGGCAGACGGCCCCGCGCGAGAAGCGCAGGGCCGTTTTTCTTTTGCCCGCAAACAACCAAGAGAGAAAAGCAATGAAAACAGTCCAGATATTCGACACCACGCTCCGGGACGGCGAACAGGCCCCTGGATACGCGATGAACATCGACGAGAAGGTGCGCATGGCGCTCCAGCTCGAGTCGCTGGGAGTCGATGTGATGGAGGCGGGGTTCGCCGTTGCGTCGCCGGGCGACTTCGCGTCCGTCAAGGCGATCTCCGACGCCGTGAAGACTTCCTCCGTATGCTCGCTGTCCCGCGCGCTCGAGAAGGACATCGACGCGGCGGCGGCGGCGATCCGTGGCGCGGCGCGTCCGCGCATCCACACCTTCATCGCCACGAGCGACCTCCACCTCAAGTACAAGCTCCGCATCTCGCGCGCCGACTGCCTGAAGGCCATCCGCCGCGCCGTCGCCCACGCCCGCAGCCTTTGCGCGGACGTCGAGTTCTCCGCGGAGGACGCCTCCCGCACGGACGTCGACTTCCTCTGCCGCGCGTTCGAGACGGCCATCGCCGCCGGCGCCACCGTCGTGAACGTTCCGGACACCGTGGGCTACTCCACCCCGGACGAGTTCGCCGCGCTCGTCTCCTCCGTCATGAACCGCGTCAAGGGGATCGAGAACGCCGTGGTCTCCACCCACTGCCATGACGACCTGGGGCTCGCCGTCGCCAACTCCCTCGCGGGCGTCCGCGCCGGCGCCGGGCAGGTGGAGTGCACGATCTGCGGAATCGGCGAGCGGGCCGGCAACGCCGCCTTGGAGGAGATCGTGATGGGACTCCGCACAAGGCGCGACGCATACGGCGACCTCGCCACGCGCATCCGCACGGAGGAGATCGCCCGCACTGCCCATCTGCTCTCCACGATCACAGGCGTGCGCATCGCGCCCGGCAAGGCCGTGGTGGGCGCGAACGCCTTCGCCCACGAAAGCGGAATCCATCAGCATGGAGTCCTGTCCAAGGCCGAGACGTACGAGATCATGACGCCTGAATCGGTGGGCATGAAGCACACGGAGCTTGTCCTGGGCAAGCATTCGGGGCAGCATGCGCTCGAGATGCGGCTCAAGGATCTCGGCTACGAGCTCGACGGAGCGCGCATGGCAGAGGTGTTCGCCGCGTTCAAGGCGCTTGCGGACCGCAAGAAGCAGATCACGGACCGAGACCTCGCGGCGCTCGCCGAGTCGCGCGTCGCCGCCCGCAGCCCCGGCGCAAAGGAGTGGAGGCTGGACTCGTTCGTCGTGAACAGCGGCAACCACATGAGCGCCACGGCGCAGATCACGCTCGTCAAGGGGAAGCGCCGCGTGCAGGACGCTGCCATCGGGACCGGCCCCATCTACGCCGCGTTCCGCGCCGTCGAGAAGATCATCCGCCACCGATTCACGCTAGAGGACTACCGCATTGAGGCCGTCACGGAGCGTCGCGACGCGCTCGGCGAGGTGCTTGTGAAGATATCGGACTCAAAGGGCATGTATCGCGGGCGCGGGGTCTCGACCGACGTGATCGAGGGCTCGATCCTCGCGCTGCTCGTGGCGGTCAACCGCATGCTGGAGGCAAGAAGATGAAGATGACGATGACGCAGAAGATCCTCGCGGCCCATTCCGGCAGGGCGGAGCTGCGCGCCGGGGAGCTGGTCATGGCCCGGCTGGACCTGGTCCTGGGGAACGACATCACGGCGCCCGTCGCCATCAAGGAGTTCCCGAAGTTCGGCCGACCAAAGGTGTTCGACCGCGCGAAGATCGCGCTCGTCCCGGACCACTTCACGCCGAACAAGGACATCAAGGCCGCGACCCAATGCGCCGCGATGCGCGCGTTCGCCGGCGAGCAGGGGATCGTCAACTACTTCGAGGTGGGGCACGACTGCGGCATCGAGCACGCGCTTCTGCCTGAGAAGGGGCTCGTGACAGCCGGCGATCTCGTGATCGGCGCCGATTCGCACACTTGCACTTACGGCGCGCTCGGCGCGCTCTCCACGGGCGTGGGCTCCACGGACATGGCGGCCGGCATGTCCGCCGGCGAGACGTGGTTCCGCGTGCCGTCCGCGATCAAGGTGGTGCTGTCCGGCAGGCCCCGCCGGTGGGTCTCTGGCAAGGACGTGATCCTGCACCTGATAGGAATGATCGGCGTCGACGGCGCGCGCTACCAGTCGCTGGAGTTCGCGGGCGACGGAATCGCGAATCTCTCGATGGACGACCGCTTCACCATCGCCAACATGGCGATAGAGGCGGGCGCCAAGAACGGCATCTTCCCCGTGGACGCAAAGACGCTCGAATACATCGATGGGCACGGGGCGGGGCGGCCGCGCGTCTACGAGGCGGATGAAGACGCCGAATACGAACGCGTCGTCGAAATCGACCTTTCGTCGCTGGAGCCCACGGTCGCGTTCCCGCATCTGCCGTCGAACACGCGCCTGGCGCGCGAGGCCGGCGACGTGAAGATAGACCAGGTGGTGATCGGCTCCTGCACGAACGGCAGGATATCCGATCTCCGCGCCGCCGCAGAGGTGATGCGCGCGCGCCGAGTCGCCGGCAAAGTGCGGGCGATCGTCATCCCCGCCACCCAGCGCATCTGGCTTCAGGCGATGGAGGAGGGGCTCTTGAAGACGTTCGTAGAGGCGGGATGCATCGTGTCGCCGCCGACATGCGGACCCTGCCTCGGCGGGCACATGGGCATCCTCGCGAAGGGCGAACGCTGCGTCGCCACAACCAACCGCAATTTCGTCGGACGCATGGGACACGTGGAATCGGAGGTGTATCTCGCATCACCCGCCGTGGCCGCGGCGTCGGCCATCGCCGGCCGAATCACCGCCCCCTGACCACCCAACCCACAACCACTAATCAGCCACTATGAAAGCACACAAATATGGAGACAACGTCGACACCGACGTGATCATCCCGGCCCGCTATCTTAACACGTCCGCCCCGGAAGAGCTGGCGGCGCATTGCATGGAGGACATCGATTCGCGCTTCGCCGGCGATGTCAGGCGCGGCGACATCCTGGTCGCCGGGCGAAACTTCGGCTGCGGATCTTCGCGCGAACACGCCCCCCTCGCGATCAAGGCTAGCGGGATCGCGTGCGTGATAGCTGAGAGCTTCGCGCGCATCTTCTACCGCAACGCGCTCAACATCGGCCTCCCGATCCTCGAGTGCCCTGCGGCCGCTGACGCCATATCGTCCGGCGACGAAGTCTCGATAGACCTTGGGGCGGGGAGGATCGTCGATCTGACCACAGGCGCGTCGTTCACAGCGGAGCCGTTCCCGCCGTTCATGATGGAGCTCATCGCCGCCGGCGGGCTCGCAGAATACTTGAAGGGGAGAAGCAGATGAAAGCGCGCATGGCCATACTTCCTGGCGACGGCGTAGGGCCTGAGATCGTCGCGGAGGCGGTGAAGGCCCTAAGGGCCGTCGAGAGGCGCTTCGGCCACGACTTCGAGTTGGCCGAGCATCCTGTTGGGGGCGCGGCGCACGATCTATGCGGGGACTGCCTGCCGGACTCGACGCTCGACGCCTGCAGAAGGTCAGACGCGACCCTCCTCGGCGCCGTAGGTGGCCCGAAGTGGGACTCTCTGCCGCCGGCGCAGCGCCCCGAGCGGCGCGCCCTCCTCACGCTCCGCTCCGAGCTCGGCCTCTTCGCGAACCTGCGCCCGGCGAAGGTGTGGGACGCTCTCAAGGGGGCAAGCCCACTCAAGGACGAGATCGTGGCGCGGGGCATCGACCTCTTGATCGTGCGCGAGTTGACCGGCGGCGCATACTTCGGCGAGAAGGGGCGCTCCGACGGCGGAAGATCGGCCTATGACGTCACGCCGTATTCAAGAGACGAGATCGAGCGCGTCGCCCGCATCGCGTTCGAGGCGGCGCGCGGACGCGCGAAGGGCCGGACGCGCCCCCCGAAGGTCACGAGCGTCGACAAGGCGAATGTCCTGGAGACTTCGCGGCTCTGGCGCGAGACTGTGACGGCCATGCACGAGGCGGAATACGCCGACGTGGAGCTCGAGCATCTGTACGTCGACAACGCGGCCATGCAGCTCGTGCGCGATCCGGCGCGTTTCGACGTGATCCTCACCGAGAACATGTTCGGCGACATCCTCTCCGACGAGGCGTCTCAGATCACAGGCTCTATCGGCATGCTGCCGTCTGCGTCGATGGGAGCCGCCGGGAATGGTCTCTACGAGCCAATCCACGGCTCCGCGCCCGACATAGCGGGCAGGGGTGTCGCCAATCCGCTCGCGACTGTGCTATCGGCGGCGATGATGCTGCGCCATGCACTCGGATTGCACGCGGAGGCGGACGCCGTGGACCGTGCCGTGGCAAACGTCCTCGCGGCGGGGCTCCGCACCGCGGACATCGCGCCCGGCGGTTCGCCCGCCGTGTCCACGTCCGCCATGGGCGATGCCGTCGCCCGCGCCATCGGTGACCTCGAATGATTTTTGCTGCGTCATAGGTTCGTAATGACATCGGCCGATTCTTTACATGCAGTGTAAAGAAAACGCGGATTTATCGTCTCTTTCATCTTTGGCACATGATTTGCCATTTGTCTGTGTCGCCACGAATCTGTGGCCACGGAAAGGAAAGATGAAACTGATAATAGCATACATTCAGCCGGAGCGGCTGAATGCCGTCAAGCAGGCGTTGTTCGCCCGCGAGATATACAAGATGTCCGCCACAAACGCGCTTGGATGCGGACAGCAGGGCGGCTACATCCACATGTACCGCGGCGCTACGGAGGAGGTGACGCTCCATAAGAAGATGCGGCTTGCCATCGCCGTGAACGACGACTACATCGAGAAGACGATCGACGCCATCATCGAAGGCGCGCGCACAGGCGACATCGGCGACGGTAAGATATTCGTCCTGCCCATGGACGAATGCGTGCGGATACGAACCGGCGAACGAGGGCCGGCGGCGATAGGATAAAGGACTTCTGACATAAGACCTCGGACTTCCATTGCTGAAGTCTGACGTCCGAAGTCTGAAGTCAATCAACTGGAGAAAACCAATGACACCTGAAATAACGACAACTGCGGTGCAAACCAACCTGAACGTCGTCTGGACGCTCATCGCGGCCATCCTCGTCTTCATGATGCAGGCGGGCTTCGCGCTCGTCGAGACGGGCTTCACGCGCGCCAAGAACGCGGCGAACATCATGATGAAGAACCTCATGGACTTCGCCGCCGGATCGCTCGCGTTCTACATCCTCGGCGCGGCGCTGATGTTCGGCGCCACGAAGGCCGCGGGATGGTTCGGATGGGGCGGGCTCGGCATGCCGTCGCTCGCCACCGGCGAAGGAGTCTGGGACTGGACGTTCCTCTTCTTCCAGACCATGTTCTGCGCCACGGCGGCGACGATCGTCTCCGGCGCGGTCGCGGAGCGCATCGAGTTCAAGAGCTACCTCATCTACTCGATCCTCATCT
>CAMOHV010000111.1 GCA_946615275.1 uncultured Verrucomicrobiota bacterium
TGCAATTGGAGCGCACGTCGAACGCCGCCACCTGCCCTATCCCTTCGGGCATTCTCATGTATATCACGGGCCAAGACGCCTGGTTGTTGATGCCGACGTCTGGGCTGTACCAGCAGATGCAGATCCTTGATTCGGAGATGTCCAGCCCGAACATCCTGTCGATGTCGCGCGTGGTGTATTTCTTGTAGTATCCAGACCGCGGAGCCCAGGCGTACTGCCCGGGCTGCAGCGCAGAGACGTCGTCGATGCCGTAGTTCGTGTCGCCTGACGCCGACCTTCCCGCGACGAACGCCATGTTAGTCGTGCCCGTGAGAGGCTGTCCGTCGAGGCCGTAGAAGCGCACGCCCGCGAAGCAGATGTTGTTGTCGCCGGAGGACACTCCATTGTTGTGGACGTTGCCGCGAATGGCGAACTTAAAATGCGCGTAGTCATTCGTGTAGATGCCAATCACCTCCAGCGTCCCCTCCTTCACGGAGAGCGCGCCGCTCGCGCCGTCGCAGTTCTTGAGCCGCCACGTCCCCGCGCCCTCCTTCGCGACGGAGAGCGCGCCCGCGCCGTCGACCGCATTAGAGAGGATTCCGCTCGTCCCTTCCGCCCCGGAGAGGACGAGCGTTCCGCCGCCGGCCAGCGCGGACGCGCCGCCGAACCGGAAGGCATGCCCCGCGGCCTCGGCGGCAAGGCGGAGCTCGCCTTCGCCCTTCACGGCTATCGGGCGCGTCGTCACCTCCACGTCGGCGGCGCCCGCGTATTCCATCGTCCCGCGCGGGCCCGCCGCCCCCGTCCCCAGAAGATAGGCGTAGTCCACGTTTTTCGAGGGGTTGTACGCGCCGGTGTAGGCGCTCTGCAGCATCGTCGCGAGGCCGAGGGAGCAGACGATGTTCGTCTCGGCGATGGAGGTGAAGCGGAGCACGCCCTCCTCCACGGCGACGCCGCCCGTGAACCTGCGGCTCGAGTTGTCGGACAGCACCCATGTGCCGCTCCCCCTCTTGATGACGTAGGTGGGGGCCGAGTCGTCGCCGGTCCACATGCCGGAGACGACGCACGGCGCGGTGTTCGACCCAGTAAGGACGACCTGCTCCGCGCGCGTCTTGGTGCTGTCGCCATGCGTCCACCTCCCGGTGAACGTGATGCCGCCGTGCGCGCCGGCGTCCCATTGATGCATGCCGGCGTTGTTCTGGTTGTTGTAGTAGGCGTAGTTCTTGTCCGTCGTCTCGCCCCTGCCAAGGTAGAGCAGGCATGCACCGTGCTCGCGGGTGTCGAACGCGCCGTGAATTCCGGCGGAGCTCTCCTCGCCGGCCATGCCGAGCTTCATCAGGCCCGTCACGCCGCGCCGGGCGAAGTCGTTGTAGCCGCCCCACACCTGCGCGGTGCCGGAGAAATTCGAGTTCGTGCCCGTGAGGCGCACGTTGCCGCCGGAATACCACCTGATGCCCTTGCCCAGGATGCGCCCGGAGAAGACGCACGGCTCGGCGCTCACGTTCATGACGCGCAGCTGGCACGATGCGGAGGTCGCGATGTTTGTGACCACGCCGTCGCCCCAGAGCCCGTCGATTATCGTGTTGCACGCGCCGTTGGAAGCGAGCGACTTGGCCGTCACGAGCGTGCCGTTCGAGGAGAGCGTCGTGGGGCCCAGCTGGAAATCGGCGGACGCGGAGAAGTTCTGCGGGCACCACAGAGCGCCCTCCTCGATGTTGAACCGTCCGCTCTTGAACGTGCCGGTCTTCAAGTTGACGAGCTTGAGCGCGCCCGCGCCCGTCTTGACGACGGTTCCCTGGTTGGTGGCGAGGCAGGAGAGGTCGGCGTCGGCTGAGAGGCAGAACGTGAGCGTGCCGCCGTCGGCCACGGTGAGCGAGTTGAACGAGTTGACGAGCGGCATGTCGGCGTCCGCCACCTCCAGCGACTCGCCGGACGCCACCACGACGTCCTCGCCCGCGACGTGGAGCGAAAGCGAGTTCGTGAGGCCAAGCTCCGCCTTCACCGTCTGGGCCAGCATCTCGTAGGCGGTCGTGTTCCAGTGGTACTGGTCGCCGCGCGCGAGGTCGAGCCTGTCAACGAAGAGCGCGTATGCGTCGATGTACGGGACGTTCTTCGCCTGCATGACGTCGGATGCTATGGAATTGAGGCGCAGGACGACGGGGTTCTTGTCGCCGAGCCCGTTCACGACGCCGTTGGCGTCCTTCGCCTCGGTGTACGGGGTGGTGGCGAGGTAGTGGACGGACGCGTTAGGGGCGGCGGCGCGGAAGCAGTCGACGAGCGCGGAGTAGGACGCGGTTATCTCGGAGTCGGCTACCGAGCCTTCCGTCCAGTGGAGCGAGTGGAGGCCGTTGTTGAAGACGATCTTGTCGAAGGCGGCGAGCGCGCACACCTCGTCGATCTTGTTCGTGGGGACGCCCGCCGCGCCCGGCGTCCCGAACGATGTGGTCCAGTGGTAGAGGTTGGCAACGCCCTTCGTCTTCGCCTTGAATGGAGACGAATAGCCGTCGGAGATGGAGTCGCCCACGTAGAGGACGTTCGGCCGCCCTGCGAGCGGCGTGGTGGGCGCCTCGACGAGCCATCCCTTGCCGCCCACGTATCCCGTCGCGGCCTCCGCGGGCTCGCCCGGCGCGTAGTACTCCTCGTCCTCGCCCCACACCTTGAACGACTCGAGCGTGACGTTCTGCAGCTCCGTCCAGCCGCCCAGCGGCGCGCCGACTCTAATCGGTTCCAGATTGGGCGTGGCCGTCATCATGAACGACTTCTGCACCTTGCCGTCCATGTACACGACGATCCACCCCTTGCGCGCCGTGATGGTGAAGGAGTGCGTGGAGCCTGCCGTGACGCCGCCCATGCCGTAGGAGCAGCCGTAGCGCTCGCCGTTGCACATCAGGGACACCGGGTTTCCGGAGCCCGACGCGCGCTGCACGCGCACTCCCCAGCCAGTCTCGCTCACCATCTGGTCCATCACGGTGAATCCGCGGTAGTCGGTGACGTCCCCGAACGTGAGGACCGCCTCGGCCGTGAAGGCGGAGAAGTTGAAGCCCGGCAGATCGGACTGCGGAACCTCGAGCGGAGAGGCCGACGACACCGCGCGCGCGCCGCCGTGGTCCGCAAGGTCCCACATCGGCGCCGTGGCCATCGTGCCGGTACCGGCCGCCGCCATCATGGCGGCGCCCGCCGCAAACATCGCCGACAGAATCATCCTCTTCATGTGTGTGTCTCCTTATGGGGTTGAAAGGTTGAAAGGTTGAAAAGTTGAAAGGTTGAAAGGTTGAAGAGTTGAAAGGTTGAAAAGTTGAAAGGTTTCTCTACTTGATTTACATCCAATGCGAAGCGCGGGCGACAGGCTTTCATGTTGACGTGAAATCAGTTTGCTATGCCAAGGCGGGCCTCGATGTCCTCGATCGTGCCGCCCTTCGTCTCGGGCATGAAGAACACGGCCCAGAGGAGCTGAACGAGCATCATCGCCGCGAAGAACGCGAATGCCCACGTGCCGGCGCGCTCCGCCACCGCCGGGAACGCCCACGAGATGATCGTGCACATGAACCAGTGCGTGAAGCACCCGAGCGCCTGGCCCTTGGCCCTGACGGCGTTGGGGAACACCTCGCTGATGTACACCCAGATGACCGCTCCCGACGAGCACGCGAAGAAGGCGATGAACCCGAGTATCCCCGCCACCGCGAGCGTAGAGTTGCACTTGTCGCCCAGCGAAAGCTGCCACGCGACGAGCGAGTGCATGAGGATCATCAGCGCGGAGCCGACGATGATCATCGCCCTGCGGCCGAACTTGTCTATCACGAAGAACGCCAGGATCGTGAAGATCAGGTTCACCGTGCCCACGCCCATCGTCCCGGCGAGCGACGCCATCTCGCTGCCCGCGCCGAAGATCATGTCGAAGATGCGCGGCGCGTAGTAGTTGATCGCGTTGATGCCGCTCACCTGGTTGAAGAAAGCGATGAAGAAGGCCAGCAGGATGGGCTTCAGGTAGCGCCGCTGGAAGAGGCGCACGGACGCGCCGGACGCCACCTCGCGGAGAGACTCCTCGATCTCGGCGACGGTCCGCTTCACCTCCGGATAGCCGATCCTCTCCAGAACGCCCGTCGCCGCCTCCCTGCGCCCGACGCGCACAAGCCAGCGCGGCGACTCCGGGATCGTCCCCAAGAGCGCCATGAAGAGCGCTATCGGGAGGCACTCCATCCCCAGCATCACGCGCCACTTCACGCTCTCCACGGCCATCGGACTAGACGCGAACGTCCCCGCGAGCCACTGGCACATCCCGTTGAACCAGCCCCCCTCCACGGCCATCCAGCGCGCCACGAAGTAGTTCGAGACGTACGATATCAGGATGCCGAACACGATGTTCAGCTGGTTCGTCGCGACAAGCCGCCCCCTGAGCGGCCCGGGCGACACCTCCACGATGTAGAGCGGCACCACAACGCTCACTCCGCCGATCGCGAGCCCGCCTATGAAGCGCATCCATCCGAGGACGTGCGGCCCGACGGCCTGGCACGTCGGCGTGAACGCGCAGCCCACCGCCGAGACGAGGAAGAGCGACGCCATGAGCCACAGCGTGGGGCGGCGCCCCCATCTGTCCGACGGCGCGCCCGCCCCGAACACGCCGATCACCGTGCCTATCAGCGCGCCGGAGATTATGAGGCCGTGCCAGAACGCGCTCAGGCCGAACTCGGCCTGGATGGCCTTCTCGCATCCCGAGATCACCCCGGAGTCGAAACCGAACAGGAAGCCGCCTATCGCGGCCACGATCACGATGTAGAAGAGCGATCTGTTTTTCATCCAGAATTCCCCTGTTGCACGATGTTTTTCTCAACGCAGAGGCGCAGATGCGCAGAGAAAGGATTCATCAGAAGAGGCCGTGCACGTGGCCGGTCTCAACGTCCACGTCGATGCGGCGGTAGGCCGGGGAGGCGGAGGTGCCGGGCATGAGCTTTATCTCGCCGGCGACGGGCACCACCAGCCCCGCGCCCTTGTACACGAGGACGTCGCGGACGGGCATGCGCCAGCCCTTCGGGCGGCCCAGGAGCGCCGGGTCGTGGGAGAGCGAGTATTGCGTCTTCGCGATGCAGATCGGGAGGTTCGCCGTCTCGGGGTCCGCCTGGAGCGCGGCGAGCTTCTCGAGGGCGACCGGCTCGAAGTCCACGCCGTCGCCGCCGTACACTTCGCGCACCTGCTTCTCGATGCGGTCCTTGAGCGGCTCGGAGAGGTCGCAGAGGTAGGCGAAGGAGTTGGGCTCGTCGCACGCGGCCACCACGGCGTCGGCGAGCTCAAGCGCGCCCTCGCCGCCCTTGAGCCAGTGGTCGGAGACCGCGAAGCGCGCACCGGCGGCCTCGGCCACCCTGCGCACCAGGTCGCGCTCCGCCTGCGTGTCGGTGTAGAACGCATTGAGGCACACCACGGGCTGGATGCCGGAGCGGCGGATGATGTCGATGTGCGCAAGGAGGTTCTCGCAGCCCTTCTCAAGGAGCCCGAGATCCTCGTGCGTGTAGACGGGATCGAGCGGGAGGCCGGCCTTGACCTTCGGCGCGCCGCCGTGCGCCTTGAGGGCGCG
>CAMOHV010000112.1 GCA_946615275.1 uncultured Verrucomicrobiota bacterium
GGCCGTACTGCACCTCCCAGCCGTCGGGGAGGCCGTCGCCGTCGGTGTCGGCGAGGTTGGGATCGGTGCAGGACACCAGGCGCTCGTATGAGTCGGTGAGACCGTCGCCGTCCGAATCGACGCGCGTGCCAAGAGCGAAGAACGCGATGTTCGTCTCGCCGCCGACGAGCGCTGAGTGCGGCACCTCCACCTCCACGCCGGGCGCGTTCGACGGCGCGCCGGCGGAGCCTATCGACTCCCACGCGCCTGAAACGAGGTTCGACGTCGAGTAGATGTCGAGAATTTCGTCCGGCGGCGGATTAGTCGCGGCCCAGCCTATCTCAAGCAATACCGAATTGGACAAAGGATAGATCGCGGTGAACTGAAGATTGGAGAGCGCAAGCTGAGGATCGATTATTGTTGGCTCCGAATTCAGCGTCGGCAGATTGAACAATGGCGGCACGGGAAGCGGCGGCAGCTTGTTCGAGGCGTATTGGACGAGCGAGCAGACGAACATGCACAGGAACAAGAGAACAAGGATGGGTTGGCGTAGTAGGCCCCTGATCTTAGAGAATGCGTTGATTCCATGCTCGCGCAGAAAACACCCTACCGCAACGCATAAAAGTAATGCGATCAGAAGCTGAACGATCCAGACGGCAAACATGGAATCACCCGTAGCCTGAACACCCCCATTCGCCAATGCATCCATGGCGAAAATGCAAAACGACATAACTAGGGTGTTCTTTGTTCTCATAAGTGCTTCAAGATTGCGTATCAGATTATCAAAATTGACCTATCCAGGCAAGTGGAATAACTTAATCAAGACCCTTAATTAATCTTTTGACTGTCGCCGTGAAGAAATCCTCGGGCGTGGACGCGCCGGCCGTCACGCCAAGGCGCGCCACCTCGGCGAAGGAGCATCCGTCCACCTCCTCCGCGGTCTCCGCCCGCCATGCGCGCGCACCCTCCGCCTCGGCGATCTCCACTAGGCGCAGCGTGTTGGACGACGCCGACGAGCCTAGCACCAGAACGCCATCCCCTCCGCCGCGCACGAATTCGCGCACAGCTGCCTGCCTGTCCCGCGTCGCGGTGCAAACGTCCGCCGCCGCCGACTCCTCCAGAAGCGGATAGCGCCTGCGAAGCGCCTCCATCGCGGCGGAGACGTCGCGGTCCGAAAGGGTCGTCTGGCACACCACCCCCACCGGCCGGGCTGGGTCGAACCCCAGCGCCTCCACTTCATCCTCGCGAAGAACCGCCTTGCATCCGCCTTCGCGGGCTTCGCCAAGGAGACCTTTCACCTCCACGTGGTCTGCATGGCCCACGACCACCGTCTGTACGCCGCGCCGCGCGAAATCGGCCAGCTGCCTGTGCGCGCGCGCCACGAACGGACATGTGGCGTCCACGATGCGCAGACCCCTCTTCGCCGCATCGTCCCGCACGGCGGGCGGGACGCCATGCGCCGAGAAGATGACCACTGCGCCGTCCGGCACGGCGTCCAGCGAATCAACGAACGCCATGCCGCCTTTCTTCAGTCCATCCACAACCCTGGCGTTGTGGACAAGCTCGTGGAGGCAATAGACGGGCCGCGCATTTTCCGCGAGCGCCTGGACGGCCTTCTCGACCGCCGCCTTGACGCCCCAGCAGAAGCCGTGCGGCTCTATCGCCTCAACCTTCACCCTTCTCTCCGCGCTCGGCGGACTTCGCCTTCTCCCAAAGCTCGTCCATCTCCGCGAGCGTCATGGCCTTGAGGTCGCGCCCTGCCGCCTTCGCGGCGGCCTCGACGGCGCGGAAGCGCCGCGCGAACTTGGCGGTGGTGCCCTCAAGGGCCGATTCGGAGTCCACCTTCAGATGGCGCGCGAGGTTGGCGACTGCGAAGAGGAGGTCGCCCAGCTCCTCCTTCATGTGCACATACTCCGCGCCGTGGAGGTCGGGGTCGGACTTCGCCTGGACGGCGGCCTTCTGGGCGGCGGCGGCCTCCTTCAGCTCGCCGAGCTCCTCCTCGATCTTCTCGAGCGGGCCCTGGGCGTCCTGCCAGTCGAAGCCCACGCGGGCGGCCTTCTCCTGCGTGCGCTGCGCCTTGAGGAGGCCGGGGAGCGTGGCGGGGACGCCGTCGAGGGCGCTGTGGCGCGCCTCCTTCTTGTGCTCCTGCTGCTTGATCTGCTCCCAGTTCTTGAGGACGGTGGCGGGGTCGTCGGCCACTACGTCCCCGAAGACATGCGGATGGCGGCGGACAAGCTTGTCCGAGATCGCGTTGGCCACGTCGTCGAAGGAGAAGCGCCCCTCCTGCTCGGCCATCACGCACTGGAACATCACCTGGAGGAGCACGTCGCCGAGCTCCTCCACGTGGTTCGCCGTGTCCTCGGGGCGGTCCATCGCCGCGAGAAGCTCGTATGCCTCCTCGAGGACGCACGGCTTGAGCGTCTCGAGTGTCTGGACCCTGTCCCAGGGGCATCCCGTCTCAGGGTCGCGGAGGCGCACCATTATCTGGTGCAGACGTTCGATGCCCGTCATGGTCAGTCCATGTGCAGCATGCGCAGCGCCTCGCCGGCGAGCGAGGCGTTGAACGCCTCGACGACGACGTCGGCGCCGCCGAAGTCCTGGTATGCGGTGTGGGGGTGGACGACGCCGATGGCGGAGAGCCCCGCCACGAGCGCGGACCTCACGCCTGCGCCGGAGCCGGCCACGGCCACGGTCAGCATCTCGTGGAGGTCGTTCATGCTGCACACGCGGCGCCAGGCGTCCCACTTGCAGTTGCCGTAGGTGGAGGAGATCTCCTGGTACACGACGCAAAGCTCCTGCGGAAGTCCATCGAGGGCCTGCTGGAGCGCGGCCACGTCGCCGCGCGTGGCGACGACCACCTTGACCCCCTTGTCGGTCAATGCCTTGACGAACGCCTTGAAGCCGGGCGTGACGGCCGCGGGCGTGGCGTCGGTGACGGCGGCGCGGAACGCTTCGGCGAGGTCGTGCGCGGCCAGCACGGGGTCGTGGCGGTTGCCGAGCGTGCTGAAGAGCTCGGTCACGCCGCCCTGGTAGTTGCCGCCCACGAGGTGCTTGGCCTCGAGCTTGATGTCAAGGTCGATGCCGGCGTCCGCGAGCCTCTTCTTCGCGGCGTCGAACAGGAGCTGGGAGCCGTCGACGGCGGTGAAGTCGAACTCCACCACCACGCCGCGGATGTACTTCTGCTTCTTCTCTTTCTCTTCTGCCATTGCCTTGACCTCTCGTTACTTCTTGACCGTGCGCGTCTTCCTCAGGCGCGGCTGGCCGATTTCCTTGAGCATCTTGCGGAAGCGGCTGTTGCGCACGTTGAACGGCTTGCCGCCCTTGACGCGCTCGAACTCGCAGGCGCGGATCTCGTTCTTGCGATCCTCGTCCTTGCCCACGACGCCGCTTTCGCCCGCCAGGGCGCACTCCACCGCCTTGGCCGCGCATTCGCGGATGAGCTGGAGGTCCTTGGCGTTCGGCGCGGCGGAGCGGGCGAAGTAGCCGCTCTTCTGCACCATCGTCTTCTCGGCGTGGAGAAGCTCGCCGAAGCGCTTCGCGAACCACTGGCCCACGTTCACCTTGTCGAGGCGGGGGTGCCCGAACGCGTCCATCGGGACCTCCTCGCCGCGCTTCCTCATCTCCCTGAGGATCTCCTTCACGCAGGCGCCCTCGGAGACGAAGATGTTCACGCAGTCGTATGCGTCCATGATCTTGGCGAGGCGGCGGGCCTCGGCGTTGAAGTCGATCTTCGCCTCGGGCACGTACACAGCGTGGACGTCCTGGCGCTCGCGCGTGAGGCCGAACTCGGGCAGGAACTTGATGCGGCGGCGCAGCATCTTGCGGTAGGCGATCGCCGTGAAGGCCGTGAGCCAGCCGCAGTTGCGGCCCATCACCTCGTGGACGATGAGCATGCGCGGGTTGGCGCTGTTCTCCTTCACGACGTTCGCGAAGAACTTCGCGCCCTCCTCGGCGGCGGTGTAGGCGCCGAGCGACTGCTTGATGGGGTACACGTCGTTGTCGATCGTCTTCGGGAGGCCAACGACGATCAGGTCGTAGTTGTTGGCCTTGAGGTACGCCGCGAGGTCGGCGGCCGTGGTGTTGGTGTCGTCGCCGCCGATGGTGTGCAGCACGTCCACGCCGTCCTTGACGAGCTGGTCGGCCGCCACCTTGAGGGGGTCTTCGCCCTCCTTCACGAGGCCGCGCTTCACGCAGTCAGCCACGTTCGTGAGCTTCACGCGGCTGTTGCCGATCGGGCTGCCGCCGTGCTGGGTGAGGACGAGCGCGTTCTTGCGCACCTCGTCGGTCACAGGGATCGACTCGCCCTTCAGGAGGCCCATGTAGCCGTTCACGTAGCCGATCATCTGCACTTCCGGCGCCTTCTTCGTGTATTCGTCGATGAGGAACCCGATCGAGCTCGACAGACACGGCGCCAGACCGCCAGCGGTCAGAAACGCCACCTTCTTCACTTGCTTTGCCATTTTATCTTTGCCTTTCTATTTTTCACTATTTTTTCACTACAGATCTTACAGTTGCTTCAGGACGTTGGCGAGCTCGATCGCCGCCTGCATCGCGGCGAAGCCCTTGTTGCCCTGCTTCGTCCCGCAGCGCTCCACGGCCTGCTCCAGGTTCTCGGCCGAGACGATGCCGTCCGCGACGGGGACGCCCGTATCGAGGGATATCTCGCTGAACGCGCGGGCGGTCGTCTGGCAGATGAGCCCGGCGTGCGCCGTTGCCCCCTGCACCACCGCGCCAAGGGCCACCACGGCGTCGTACTTCCCGGAGGCCGCGAGCCTCTTCGCCGCCACGGGGATCTCGTACGCGCCGGGGACGCGCAGAAGCACCAGCCCCTTGGCGTCGCCGCCAAGGCGCAGGAAGGCATCCTCGGCGCCCTTCACCAGCTGCTCCACGAGGAAGGAGTTGAAACGGCTCGCGACAAGCGCCACCTTGAGGCCCCTCGCGTCAAGATTTCCTGTTATTTCCTTCATGTTCTGTCCTTTTGTTCCAAGAAACGCGTCTATTGTCTCATAGACGGACTGCAAAAGCAAGGGGGAAAAGCGCACGGAGCGACAAAATTGTCGCAATCAAGCCTTCGGCAGCTTTGCGAGGCTCTCGGCGATCTCGGCGTCGGTGGGGATTAGGTCGCTCATCGAGCCGTCGTTGAACTTCTCGTAGGCGACCATGTCGAAGTAGCCGGTGCCGGTGAGGCCGAAGAGGATTGTCTCCTCGCGCCCCTCCGCCTTGCAGCGGAGCGCCTCGTCGATCGCCGCGCGGATGGCGTGGCTGGACTCGGGGGCGGGCAGGATGCCCTCGACGCGCGCGAACTGCTCGGCGGCGGCGAACACGCTCGTCTGCTCCACCGCGCGCGCCTCCATGAGGCCCTCGTCGTACAGCTCCGAGAGCGTTGCGCTCATGCCGTGGTACCTGAGGCCGCCGGCGTGGCTGGCGGACGGTATGAAGTCGTGCCCCAGCGTGTACATCTTCTGGAGCGGGCACACGCGGCCCGTGTCGCAGAAGTCGTAGG
>CAMOHV010000113.1 GCA_946615275.1 uncultured Verrucomicrobiota bacterium
CCTTGGGTTTCTTGCTGCTCATCGCGTATCCTTTCGTTTGTTCTGGAAGACACGATTATACACGAAGTGCGCGGCCCAAGGCAACGCGCTTTCAGGCGCCATTGCCCTATAGCGTGCAAAAGATGGGGAGGGGGGACAATTTTTGGCAAATAACCCTATTGACGCGGGAACTGGGTTATGGTATTATACGTGTCATTCAAAAGAAAGGAATCCGTCCCGCCTATGGGATGGTAGTGAAGGAGCGTGTAAATGAGCATGACAAAACCTGCGGGCGCCTGCGCCCGCTTCGCGGCGGAAGCTCTTAGGGGCGTCTGCCTTGTGGGGGGATTTCTGGCGGCCGGCGCCGCAACTGCTGCCGCGCCCGTGTGGATCGGAGGATCGGGGGCGTGGTCCGACGCGGCGAACTGGCGCGACGGCCTGAAGCCCGCCGCCGGAGACACAGTCTACGTGTCCAACGCCGTCGCCGACGTCGCGATCGACATCGACGAGCCCGGCGTCTCCATCGCCTCGATCCGCTTCGAGGGCCGGGGGCACGTGGAGCTCGTCGGCGAGGCGCTCACGCTCACCGGCGGATGGAGCTTCAAGGGCCACTCGTCCGGCGGGGTCAACATGAAGGACTATGCCGCCAGCACCTTCCCGTGGCTCGCCTACGGCGCGAACGTCGATTGCCGCGTTCCGCTCGTGTTCGCGCCGTCCGGCGCATACTCCGGCATCTGCACGGCCACGAACGTGATGCACTTCCACAAGGCCGTCACGATCCAGGGAAGCGGCAAGACCTTCTATCTCCACGCCGGTCTGCAGCCCACTCCGGACGACATCGCGGCCGGGGTCCCGAACCAATCCATCACAGCGTCGATGTACTTCCACGACGTCGTGACGGGGCCGGGGAGCACCATCAAGCCCGTCCAGCATCCCGCAGGACATGCGCACTTCATGAAGGCGGTGAAGGTGAAGAGCCTCAATGTGTCCGGGTGGACAAGCGCCAACTACTACCTCTATTCGACCGAAAACGAATTCGACGACGCCGAGGTGGACTACGGCAACATCGTGGTGCCGATGGTCCAGAACGCATATCCGGCCGGCGCCGTGATGCGCCTCGCCGGAACTTACACGGCGACGCACGGAATGTTCAACCTCGGGAACTTCGACACGACAATCGACCGTCTCGACGCATCCGCGACGGGCATCGAGAAATACGCCAATTCCAGCAATGGCGGGCGCATCGTCTCGGCGTCCACCGCCGACGGTAGCAGCGCGCAGCGCCATCCCGCCACGCTCACGATGAACGCCACGGCCGACGGCACCACCACGTTCATGGTCCAGGACTGCGTCTCGCTCGTGTGGAACCCCGCGGCGGACTACACGCTCACCTTCACGAACCGCACGAGCGGCACGAAAGGCTCGATCCGCGTGAAGCGCGGCAAGGTGCGCCTCACGGGCAATGCCGCGTTCCCCAACGTGAGGGAGGTGACGGTGGACGCCGGGGCGAAGTTCTCCATCGAGTCGTCCGCCGCGAAGCCGATTTCCGCCTCCGCCTACATCCATCTGGGGCAGGGGGCGAAGCTGTGCCTGGCGCAGGGCGTCTCGATCTCGGCCGGCCTGGTGTGCGCCGGCGGGACGTTCGTGGCGGACGGCACGTACAGCGGCGCGGGCGAGAACGCCGTCGACTGGATAGAGGGCGACGGCGAGATCGTCGTCTCCGGCTCCGGCGTATGCGCCTGGAAGAGCGCGGCGGACGGCACGTGGTCCGATTCCTCGAAATGGGTCGGCGGGCGCGTCCCCGACGGCACGGAGCGCGCCGTCTACGTCTGCAACGACTCCGCTGACGACTTCACCGTCTCCATCGCCTCCGCACTCGCCTCGTTTCCGACGAACTTCCACATACGCAACTTCGGCGGCGGACGCGCGATCCTCTCGTGCGCCGCGGACGTCACGTCCGGCTGCGCCGACGTCGCCGTGGGCGAAGGCGGCCTCGTCCGCGTGGAGAACGGCGCCACGTTCCTGCACTCCACCATCGAGCCTGCCGCCTTCAGCGCGCTTCAGTACGCGATTCGGGCATACAGCCCCGGCTGCGTGATCGACATCGCCCCCGGCGGGCGGTGGCTGAACGCCGGCGGCAGCACCGTCTTCACGAACTTCTACGGAACGTTCACCGTGCGCGGCTCCGCCGCCGCCCCCGCCCGTTTCGACATGCGCGGCGGCGAGTTCCTCTTCTGCAACCTCGATTCCGCGTGGCCGATCAACGTGTGTTCCAACGGCATCGTGGATCTGCGCGACGGTGACTTCCGCCTGCCCCACCACGGCTACAACCACGATCCAGACATGATGATGCGCGGCGGTTCGCTATGCCTCTCGAACGTCGCCATGTCCACTGTCGGCGATTTCCCCACGCCCTTCGGCGGAAGCGTCACGTTCGGAACGGGCGAGACGGTGTTCGACGGCACGTCCACGTTCGAGCTCTACAAGGGCAACAGGATGCTCAGGCCGAACGCCCTCGGCCAGACCGCCCGTCTTGCCATGAAGGGGGATGCGACGTTTTCTTCTGCTCTCGACTACTCCGCATGGATGATCGGCGGCAGGCCCGGCGGCAAGGCAGTGTTCGACTACGAGGCAGGCGATTCGGGCTATGCGCGGGTCTTCTTCGTGGGCGACCTCGCCGGCGAGGCTGAGCTGAACGTGAAGTCCGGCCTGTTGCGCGTCCACAACTGCGGGCTTTCCGTCGCCGGCAACGCCGCTGTGAACAAGACGTCCGAGACGAACGTCACCGGTCGCGTCGTCGTGGAAGACGGGGCCGCCATGTACGTGACCGGGTCCATGGACGACGGCTGGGAGGCCGACACGAAACTGCGCGGCACCGTCGTCGGAGCCGGGGCCGTTCCTCTTTCCGGGCATCCTCTTGTAGGGCGCATGGACGTCTTCGGCGTCGTCACGAACGGATATGGCAGCGTGGCGGTCGGGTTCGGCGCCGGCGACGGCACGTACGTCCAGCATGGCGGCGCGAGCGTGCTCATGCAGGACGCCGTGTGGGGGTTCCGCGCCATCGCGGCCGTCGGCATGTGGGGCGGCATCGGGCGGTTGATCGTGTCGAACGGGACTTTCGACGTGAAGGGCGGGACGCTGTTCGTGGGCGGATGTCCGGCGGACGAGGTGACGGTCTACGCCAACAAGGCCCCCCATGCGCGGGTGCCCTGGAATCCGAAGAACCTCCCCGCGAACAACCACGACGCCCGGGGCACGGTGACGGTGGCGGGAGGCGCCTTCTCCGCTGCGGGCAATGTGCTCGTTGGAACGGACGGCGCGGGCGCGATCGAGATGGCCGGCAAGGAGGGCACGTTCACGGCTGGCGGCCTGGTCCTTTCCAACGCCACGTCCTCCGTCGTGCGCTTCATCGCGGGCGCGGACGGCTTCTCGCCGGTGAACGTGACGGGCGCGCTCTCCGTGACGGACGGCGCGACGGTGGAGGTGGATCTCTCCGCCTACACTGGCGGCGCAAGCGTATTCCGCCTCTTCAACCTCGGTTCGTTCGTCGGCGACATCGCGGACGTCTCGCTCGTCGTGCGCGACGCGAACGGCATCTTCCGCAAGCCTTGCCGTCTGCGGAAGACGGCCGAGGCGGTCGACTTGGCGATCATCTCCGGCACGATGGTAATAGTCAGGTGACGAGGCGACAGGTTCATCATGCAATGCGGCATATGAATCTTTGCCACATGGCGCTGCTCTGCGCCGCTCTGCCCGGATGCGCGCTCCACGCCGCCGCTGGCGCGGAGGGCGCGTGGACGCTTGAGGCGCCCTGCGCATGGGCGCGCGAGCCGTCCGCGATGAAGTTCGCCGCGCTGCCGGGCGGCGCTTTCGAGGTGCGCCACGCCGGCGGGCGGGACTGGTGCGTGAACGGATTCCCTCGCATCGAGGCCCGGCGCGGCGACGTGTTCGAGCTGACGTGCGATACAGACGCGGTCGACGACGTGCCCGAGCCGCAGCCCATCTCCCTGAGCGCGGTTCTGCGCGACGAGAAGGGCGCGGTGCTCGCTTGGGCCTGGGGCGGCGGATGCGCGAGGCCCGGGCGGCCGATAAAGACCGTGTTCATGGCGCCGGCCGGCACCGCCACGATCCAGCCGCGCGTGACCGGCGGCGGCGTGACCGGCGCGAGAGTGCGGAACGTGCGCGTCGTGCGGAAGGGGAACGCCCTGCCGAAGACGGCGCCGTCCGGGCCGTGCGCGTCCGCGAACGGCTCTCTGCGCGTCCGCATGGACGGCGCGGGCCTGGAGGTGCAGGATCTGCGCACGGGGCGCACGTGGAAGCCGGCCGCCGGCGCGCGGCTGCCGTCGGAGGTGCTGGAGCGGCGGCAGGACGCGGACGGCGCGGTGCGCGTCGATTTCATCGAGCCGGAGACGATGCGGCGGTGGAAGGCGGGCTGCCGCCTGGAGAAGGATCGCCCGGAAGTCGTGGTGACGCTGGAGGGCGAGGGGGATATGGCCTCGTCGTTCGCCTGGCCGTCCGCGTTCGCCTCGCGGAAGGGCGACTGGCTGATCGTGCCGATGAACGAGGGAATCGGCTACCCGGCGGACGACCCAGGCGACGTGCCCGGCCGTCTGATCGCATACGGCGGGCACGGAATCTGCATGGCGTTCTTCGGCGTGCAGGACGACGCGACGGGAGCGGGGTGGATGGCCATCCTCGAGACGCCGGACGACGCGGCGATTGTGGCGCGGCGCGACGCGGATACGCGGCTGTGGACGCTCGGCCCGAGCTGGGACAGCCAGAAGAGGATGTTCGGCTACGCGCGGCGTGTGCGGTACGTCTTCTTCGACAAGGGCGGCTACGTGGCGATGTGCAAGCGCTACAGGGCGCATGCGAAGGAAATCGGGAAGTTCAAGCCGTTCAGCGAGAAGGTGAAGGAGCGTCCGCTCGTGGACCGTCTCCTCGGCGCGCCGAACGTGTGGTGCTGGGAGAAGGACAAGATCGCCGTCGCGAAGGAGCTGAAGAAGGCGGGAATCGACCGCTTCCTCTGGAGCGCGGGCGGCGACGCGGCGCAGATCAAGTACCTCGCCGGCCTGCCGGGCGTGCTCGTGAGCCGCTACGACGTGTACCAGGACGTCTACCGGCCAGAACAGCTCAAGAAGCTCGGCCGGAAGAGCGGCCCCAACACGGAGGCGTGGCCGAAGGACGTCGTCTGGAACAGCTCCGACTCCAACGACTGGCGGCATGCGTGGGGCGTGAAGGCGAAGGACGGCACGTGGACGTACTGCGCGATGATGTGCGACCGCGCGGCGCCCGCCTACGCGCGGCGCAACGTGGCGAAGGAGCTGAAGGAGAGGCCGTACAACACGCGGTTCATCGACACGACCGTGGCCGCGCCGTGGCAGACGTGCTGGAACCCGGCGCATCCGATGACGCGCTCCGACAGCCGCCGCTGGAAGATGGAGCTACTGCGCATCCTCGGCGACGAGTTCGGGCTCGTGGTGGGCAGCGAGACGGGGCACG
>CAMOHV010000114.1 GCA_946615275.1 uncultured Verrucomicrobiota bacterium
GGCTCCTTCAACCAGTGGAACCCCACGGGCAAGAAGATGCTCGACAAGAAGAACGAGGGCCTCTACACGGTCTCCGTGAAGCTTGCCCCCGGCGTGTACGAGTACAAGTTCGTGATCGACGGCACATGGTGCGCCGATCCAGAATGCGCCGACTGGGTGCAGAATGACCATGGCACGCTCAACAGCGTGATCACGGTGAAGTAAGTGAACGCCCCAAGGGCGTTAGCGGAATGAGGCCGGGCCGGATGGTCCGGCCTCACTTCTTCCAGAACTTCTTCCACTCGGCGGAGAAGAGCTTCATCTTGTCGAGGGTGAAGACGGCGGACGTGGCCGCCTCGGCGCGGCGGGTGCGCACGAGGGCGGACATGTAGTCGGCCCGGAGCTTCGCGAACGGACGGAAGCGCACCTCGGGCGCGCCCACCTCTAGGAAGTAGGCGATGGACCAGGCAATGTGGTAGCGCGCGCGCCGCTGGGCGTCGGTTCCGGAGTAGAATTCGGGATAGTCGAGAAGGACGAAGGCAGGCAGGGACACGGCCACCGCGTCGGCGTTCGCGTGCACCCACTGGGCGGCCGCGGCGTCCTTCTCGAAGACCAGCTTGCCGTCGCGATCGAAGGACGTGTGCTCGAAGAGCTCGGCGTGGCCCTCGTTGAACCACGGCGACGCCTCGGCCATCGCGCCGGCGTAGGCGAGGTACTGGTGGAACGCCTCGTGCCGGACTGTCTTTAGAAGCTCGTCGACTCCAGACGGCCGAAGGTTGAGCACGAGCTCGCGATGCTGGGGCGACCACACGGCGGCGGACCATTCCACGCCCTCGCCCACATACGCCAGATAGTCCCCGCGCTCGGAGAACACCCTTACGGCGGCGATGTTCGTGGAGACAAGTGGCGAAGGCACTGAGGCGGCGTATGCCTTGCGAAGGCGCGGCAGATCGTTGGTGAGGGACGAAACGAAGGTGTCGTGCAACTGCTGCGCGAGATCGTCCACTATCACGACGTCTCCGCTCTCGGTTGAGTGCCAGCCCTCGTAGTTGACGACGCTCAAGGCGTAGTCGCGCTTGAGGAGGGCGGACTCTGAGGAATTGAGAATTGGGAATTGGGAATTGAGAATTGGGGATGAAGCGTCAGAGGAGGAGGGATCGGGAAGGACGCGGACGCGGTCGAGGAAGTAGGCGTCGAATCGGGCGGATGCGGAATCGGGGTTTTCGTCGGGGGATAGGACAAGGGCGGCCATGTACCAGTCTACCTTGGCGCCGCGCTTGTGGACGACCGGGCGGAACACCCATACGGAGGCGAGCTGGTTCGTGGACTGGTAGTAGAGGAGAGTCTCTATCTCGCGGCGGCGTGATCGGCGCGGGCGGACGGGCTCTTCGAGGACGTCCACGGGGGCGCAGGCCACGACGGCGGCGTTGCGCGCGGCGGCATCCTTGGGCTTGATGGCGAGAGCGGTGAGGCGGCTCTCGAAGTCGGAGCGGGTGGAGAGCGTCTCGGGCGGATCATCCGGCGGGGCGGAGGCGAGGCGGGCTACGACGAGGAGATTGCCGGCGGCGTCGCGCCAGCGGGCGCGGACTGTGCGGGCGGTCCAGAGGTCGAATGTGTCGTAGCGGTCCTCAAGACGACGGGTGCCGTCGGGCTCCGTGACGAGGAACGACTCCGTGTGCGGCATCGATACGCCGTCCGGCGAGGCGGCGAAGAAAGTCGGCATCTCCAGCCCGATGTCCGGAAACGCCTGCGGATCCGTGAAGCGCAACTCGGCCTCAGCTTTCAGGCACGACAGGGCGAGAAGCAGTATGGTGGCGGTGGAACGCATAGGTCAGGACGCTCCCAAAGAGGAAGATGCGCCAGCTGAAGTACATCCAGGCGAGAAGGATGGGCAGGAAGGCGAAGGAGCCGTAGAGCGCGTTGGCGTTCGCGATGCCCACCTGCATCCATGCGCAGATCTTGAGCCAGAGGCACATGGAGACCGCCGTTACGCATCCCCCTTCCAGGGCCGCGATGCGGTTTACGCGCGTGTTGGGCATGAACCCGAGGGCAAACGCGAACGCGAGCGTGGCGAAGAGGAAGGAGAGGCAGAAGCCGAAGAGCTTCGACGTGAGGACGGCCAGCAGCGCGTCGCCAATCCATTTGGTGTAGGCCGTGGCGCCTACGGTGGCGTCTAGCGCCGACTTCACGACGTGCAGAACCGGCATGGAGAGCGCCACGGCCGCCAGTATCGGCAGCACGGTGGAGATCAAGATGTAGAGCGACACGCGTTTGAACCAGGACCGCGGCTTCTTCACCTCCCAGATGTTGTTCATGGAGTCTTCTATAGTGGAAAGGGTGAAGACGACCGTCAAGAGCAGGCCCGCGAAGCCGATCCAGCCGAACGTCTTGAGGCTGAATTTGTCGATGCGGTCGAAGAGCGTGTTGGAGATGGTGCGGGCCTGGTCGGCGAAGTCGCGCGCGCAGCGACGGCGTTCGGCGATCTTCTCCTCCGTCATTCCCGGCATGGAGATGAACTTCGGCATGTCGTCGCCGCCCTTCTCGACGTTCTCGATGAGCGCGTCGATCTGGCGGTTGATGAAGCCGCGGGCGTAGTCGTCGGCGCCGAGCGTCTTGGCGAGGGTGAGAAGCAGACAGAGAATTGGAATGAACGCCAAGAGCGAATAGTATGTGAGCCCGGCGGCATGGAGCGAGCAGCGGCCCTCAAGGAACTCCTTGATGACGTCGCGGATGAAATTGAATATCCTCTTGAACATTTCATTTGCCTTTCTTTTCGGCCGCGAGGGCCTGGACGACGGCCGCGTTGAACGCCTTGCCCGCCTTCTTCATCTCGGCGGCGGAGAGCGAGATCTTGACCTGCGCCTTTCCTGCTACAGGCGTGAACCTGGTGGCCGGCTTCACGCCCTCGGAGGCGCCGAAGGACTTCAACGAGGCGCCAAGCGACTTCTCCAGGTTGGCGCAAAGCTCCTCCGGCGTGACGCCCGGCTTGGGCAGGACGTCGGCGGCGATGGAGATGCCGGCGTCATCGAGCGAGATCGCGGCGGAGAGGCCGGCGACCTGGGCCGCGACGTCCGTGCGGTTTGTGCCGACGGATGCCGTGGCGGCGGACGCAGCGGCGAAGGCCGCTTCGCCGAGGTTCACGCGCACGAGCGGATCGCCGGAGATGGTGGCGTTCCTTCCGCGGGCGCGGGCGGTTGCATCAAGCGCGGCCCTGGCGTCGTCTGCGTTGAGGGCGAACGCGGCGTAGCCGTCCGGCGCGAACACGACCACCATCTCGTCTGGCCGGCCTTCGGCGGCGAGGAGGTGGACGCTGCCGTCGGGACCGCGCGTGGAGCCGGGATGGTTCAAGGTGAACTGCGCTATGCCCTCGGCGCACGGGAGGACGGGGACGGGAGCATCGCCCCGGATGGCCCAGAAGATGGGCTTGTCGGAGCGGAGGCGGCCGTAGGAGGTGGTGAGGTTCTGCTGCAGGGACGAGACGAGCAGCGCTGGGACGAGCGGGTTCGCGAGCAGTCTGCCGAGGGTTATGGCCTTCGGCGTGAGGGCCGCGAGGGGGGCGATCTCGGCGATGTCCGGCCCGGCGGCGCGGCCGCCCGGGGCGGCGAGGATGAGCGCCGCCGCGATGGCGGTGGCGAACGTCATTTTGCGTATTCTGTGCATCTCAACTCCCTTACTACTGTCACGCGGATCTGTCCTGGGAACTTCACGTGCGCGGAAATGTCGCGGCAGATGTCGCGGGCGAGGACGACGGCCGCGCCGTCGTCCACCTGCCCGGGGTCGACCATGACCCTGAGGTCGCGCCCCGCCTGGACGGCGAAGACCTGCTGCACGCCAGGTCGGCTGCGTGCGATTGACTCTATCTCGCCCATGCGCTCGATGTAGCTCTCGGCCGTCTCCTGCCGGGCCCCGGGGCGTGCGGAGGAGATGGCGTCCGCGGCGGCGCAGAACACCCCCAGCGCGCCGCCGTCCGTCCCGGCCTCGGCATGGTGGGCGGCGACGGCGCGGCACACGGCGTCGCTTTCGCCGTGCGCGCGGAGGAAGTCCGCGCCAAGCGCGGCGTGCGCGCCCTTGGCGCTCGCGGTGAGCGCCTTGCCGATGTCATGGAGAAAGCCTGCGCGGCGGGCGGTGGCGGCGTCGAGGCCCGTCTCTGCGGCCATCACGCCCGTGAGGAGGGCCACCTCCACGGAGTGCCTCAGCACGTTCTGCGAGAATGAGGTCCTGAGGCGCAGCGCGCCCATTAGGCGGAGTATCTCCGGGGATAGCCCCACGACGCCGGCCTCCGCGGCGGCGGCGGCGCCGGCCTCGTCGTTGGCGGCCTCGGTCTCGGCCTTGGCGGAGGCGACGGCCTCCTCGATGCTGGCGGGGTGGATGCGGCCGTTGGCGACGAGCTTCTCAAGGGCCCGCCGCGCGATCTCGCGGCGCTGGGGGTCGAAGGCGGAGACGACCACCATGTCGGGCGCGTCGTCGAGAAGCAGGTTCACGCCCGTCGCGGCCTCGAGCGCGCGCACGTTGCGTCCGTCGCGCCCGACGATGCGCCCCTTCATCTCGGCGTTGGGGAGGGGGACCGTGGCGGTGGCGAGCTCGTTTAGATGGGCGACGGCGCAGCGCTGCACGGCATCAGCCACGATGCGGCGGGCGATTGCCTCGCCCTGCTCGCGCGCGGCCTCCTGGATGCGGCGGGAAAGCCCAGCGGCGTCGGTGCGGAGAAGCTCGTTCGCCTGGGAGAGCATCTCGCGGCGCGCCTCGAGGTGCGTCATCTTCGCGACCGCCTGCAGGCGGGCGTCGGCCTCCTCGTTCTTCGCCTGCGCGGCGCGCATGGACTCCTTGGCGTTCTTCTCGATCGTCTCGGCGGCGGCGTGTTTTGCGTCCACGGCGGCAGAGCGCTCGTCAAGGGCCGCCGCCTTCCGGTCGAGGTTCGCCTCGCGCGCGGTCTGGCGGTCGTCCGCCGCCTTCAGCTCGGCGCGGCGGGACTTCACGGACGCCTCGAACTCCTCGCGCGCCTTCACCACGGCCGCGCGAGCCGCTATGTCCGCCTCCTTCAGGCGCGCCTTTATCTCGCTCTCGGCCTCCTCCTCGCGCAGCTTCATCTGCTTCTCTATGGACTCCGCCTGCCAGCGCCCGACGAGCCCGCGCAGCGCATAGCCGAGGAGGATTCCCGCGACGATGAACGTCGCGACGATCATCAGCGATGCGCCGTCGGACAAGTTGTCCCAGGTGGATGTCGTTAGTGCGAAGAGCATTTTAGCTGTCGGCCGTAGCCCATTAGATGTTGGCTGATGCCGGCGTGGCGATGATTATAGCAAATCCGCCGCGCAAACGCAAACTATAACGGATTCAGTTGGAGGTTCCCAAAAATTCTCCTGTTCGCCATCCGCCCGTGTGCAGTGTAGGTGCGGCCGATTTCCGGCGCTCAAGGGCTCGTGCGGAAGCGCGCGTTGCGGCTTGCGTCAC
>CAMOHV010000115.1 GCA_946615275.1 uncultured Verrucomicrobiota bacterium
GAAAGATGGCATCCTATCTTGAACATAGTAAAGGCTTTTTATGGGGGGAGGGGGGGGGATTGAGAATTGAGAATTGGGGATTGAGAATTGAGAATTGAGGGTTTGGGATTGGGCATTGAGAATTAAGAGTTTGAGATTGATTGGAATTGAGGGTTTGGGATTTGAAATCTGAAATTTGAAATTGAGATGGGGGCTTAGCCAACGACAAGCTCCTCCTTGGGATAGCGGATGGAAGACGGCTCCTCCTTGCCGGCTATGAGCAGCACGACCGTAAGCGCGCCGATGCGGCCCGCGAACATGCACACCATCAGCACCAGGCGGCCCGGATTGGAGAGCAGCTGCGTGGTGTTGCCGCAGCTGAGGCCAGTGGTGGTGACGGCCGAGACGGTCTCGAAGAGAAGCGTCTCGAACGTAAGGCCCTCGCGTCCGCTCTCCGTGGCGAGCAGGATCGTCATCGCCACAGCCGCGAGGGCGAAGTAGAAGAAGAAGATCACGATGGACTCGCGCACGATGTCGAGAGAGATCGTGCGCTGGAACACCGTCACCTCGCGCCGGCCCCGGTAGATGGATGCGAGCGTGCAGACGAACACGATGAAAGTGGTCACCTTTATGCCGCCTCCGGCACCGCCCGGCGCCGCGCCGATGAACATCAGAACCTCCGATATGAACCGCGTGGCCGGATGCGTCTCGTTGAGCGGCACCACCGTGAAGCCGCACGTTCTGGGCGTGACGGCCTGGAACAGCGCCACCGCCATCTTCTCGGGGAACGAGAACGGCTCCAGCGAACCCTTGAACTCGAAGAGGACGAAGAGCAGGAACGCCGCCACGACCAGCACCGCCGACGACGCAAGCACCACCCGCGTGTGCAGCGACAGCCTTCCCCGCTTTATGAGGTTGCGCCTCCAGAACTGGATCGTGAAGATGTTGTACGTCACGAGGAAGCCGAATCCGCCCAGCATCACGAGCGCCGCCATCGTCACCAGCACTAGAGGCTGGGCCCCGAACGGCGCGAGCGAGGAGGCGTGCATGGAGAACCCGGCGTTGCAGAACGCCATCACGGCGAAGAAGTACGCGCGGAACCAAAGCCCTCCGGGCGCGGCCGCCGCCCCGGGCGTAGGCTCCGCCACGAAGAGCTCGTGAAGGGCCCAGGTCCCCAGCCCCTCGAACACGAGCATGGAAAACACAACCATCAGCACGAGGGAGCGGAAGCCCTTTACGCCCGACACCCCGTATGCGTTCGTGACCGTGAATTCGCTCGCGAACGAAAGCCGCCTTCCGGCAAGCACGAGGAAGAACGTGCCCATCGTCATTATCCCAACGCAGCCAAGCTGCACAAGCACCACAAGCACTATCTGCCCGAACAGCGAAAGATCCGTCCCGGGGTTCACGACGGACAGCCCCGTTATGCACACCGCCGAGCACGCCGTGAAAAGCGAATCGGCGAAGGAGCGCCATGTGTGCGCCGGGCTCGAAATCGGCAGCATGAACAGAACCGTGCCGATGGATATCGCGGCAAGGAAGCTCCAGATTATCGTGAAGCGGTTCTTCATGACGCCGGTTCCGGGGGCGGCGGAAGCGCTTCCGCCTTGGGCGCGCCCTCAGCAGGAGAGGACTCCTTCGCGTCGTCGTCAGAGCCCGACGAGAACGTGGCCTTCTCCTTGAGCCACACGATCCACACGCTTGCCTCGTACAGCAGGCACAGCGGCACGGCCATCAGGAGCTGGCTCATGGGATCGGGCGGAGTGAGCGCCATGCCAAGGACGAACGCCAGCACGATCGCGAAACGCCTGTACCTGCGCAGAGTGTCCGACGAGATCACGCCCAGCCATCCCAGGACCATGATGATGAGCGGTATCTGGAACACCAGCCCGAACGCGAGGATCAGCTTCATGATGAGCGGGACGTAGTTCTCGATCTGCACCTCGGTGACGCTCAGGCCCACCCACTGGTTCACGACGTCGAAGAAGCGCACGACGTTCGGCGCGAGCTGCCCGTACGCGAAGCCTACGCCCACCGCGAAAAGCCCGGCCCCGCCGAAGAGGAAGAAGAGAATCGCCGCCTTCTCCCGCCGCGTCAGCGCCGGGAACACGAAGCGCAGCACGAAGTACATTATGGCCGGAAACGCAAGCGCCGTTCCGCCCCACATGCCGATGGACATGATCTGGCTGAATCCGCCCGTGAGGTTCAGCGACACTATCTTGATCTTGCCGGCCGCCTGCAGCGCATCGGCCGGGGCCTGGAGCCATTTGAGGACGGTCGGCGAGAAGACGCCGACTATTATGCAGCATATCACCCACGCGATCGCCGCGTTCATGATGCACGAGCGCAGCGCGACGATGTGCTCGAAGAACGGCCGTGGAGGGTCGTTGTAGGCGTCCGGATCCTTGATGAGCCCTCGCACCTTCATGACGCCACCTCCGGTGACGGCGGAGGCTTGGGATCGGCTGTCTCCGAGGATGCAGGCTCGGCGGCGGCAGGCTCGGCGGCCTCGGCGGTCTGCTCGGATGCGCCAGAAGAAGAATCGGAGGAGCCGTCAGAGCCGTCGTAGTTCTCGCCGTAGATGCCCTCGGGGTCGTAGTCGCGCCCGTAGCTCTCCCACATGGCGCGGTCGGAGTCCTCGTCGTAAGGCGGCGTGTCGGACGCGTCGCCGGAAGAGCCGTCGGCGCTAGTGCCGTCGTCCGCGACCGTGTCCTGGACATCCTGCCCCACGTTCATGTACTCCTGCTTCACGTCCTCCACCGTCTTCTGGACCTCCTGGTCCATCGACATGAGCTGGCGCTTGAACTCGTCGGCCGCGCGCCTTAGCTGCGACATCACCTGGCCTATCTTTCGGGCGGCGGACGGCAGGTTCTTCGGCCCCACGACAACTAGAATGACGGCGAGCAGCACAAGCCACTCGCCGCCTCCCACGGATTCGAAGAAAAACGCGAACGTCATCTGTCCCTAATCCGTCACCCGCGCATCTCAGCGATGCTGGAACACCGCAAACTCGCCACGGCGGTTCTTGGACCAGGCGGACTCGCCGGAACCGGAGACGGCGGGCTTCTCCTCGCCGTAGCTCTTCGTCTGGACGCGGTTAGGCGCGATGCCGAGCGACACGAGGTAATCGCGGATGGAGATCGCGCGAAGTTCGCCGAGCGAGAGGTTGTACTCGTTGGAGCCGCGCTCGTCGCAGTTGCCCTCGATCATCACCACGCGGTTCGGGTGGCTCTGGAGATGGCTCGCAACGGCCTCGACCTTCGCCATCTCGCCGCTGGCGAGGTTGGAGGCGTCAAAACCGAAGTAGACGGGCGGGAAGTCGACGTCCGTGCAGCGCATGTAGTTGGGATCCTGGTCAAATTTGAGCTCGGTGGCGGGAACGCCGTCGCTGCCAGTGATGGTGTCGATGTCGCTACCGACACCAGCATTGCCCTGGCTGTTCGCATCGCCAGTGTCTTCCACCGTAGCCACATCCTGTCCTGTAGCGTCGGTGTCCTCTCCGGACTTGTCGTACCTGCAGCCCGTGAACGCGAGCGCGAGCGCACCGCAAACTGCAACCATCGCCGTCTTGCTGAACTTCATTTTTTGCTCCTTATTGATTTAAATTCCTTTTGGGTTGAAATCACAACAGACATAATACAGAAAAAGGGGCGGACATTCAAGAGGGAAAATCAAAAAAAATGTTGTTTTCACCCTTCACTGGAGACGGGTGGACGGGGCGAGGACGAGGCGCGCGTGGGCCGCGTAGGCTCGGCGGGGGTCGCGGGAATACGCCTCCAGCGTCCTGCGGCCAAGGCCGGATTCGTCGTCGCCAAGGCGGTAGAGCGCGCGGGCGAGGCACAGCTCGCGCAGGACGAGCGAGCGCTCGCGGTTGCCCTCGGCGTTGTCGTGGTGCTTGATGGGCGGCGGGATGCCGCCGGGGGCGATGGCGCGTCCGCCGATCCCCGGCGCGCGCAGGAGCTTCGCGAGGACTGGCACGGCGCGGCGGTCGCCCGCGCCTTCCAAGGCGCGCGCCACGGCGCGGAAGTGGGAATACTCGCTCTTCTCCGTGAGCTGCGAGGCGAGCGCCATGGCCGGATCGGCCGCCGCCGCCGCGCGGCAGTTGCCGAGCGCTATGAGAAGACTGTCCACATCGCTCACGCTGCGGTCGAACTGGCTCATGCCCTTGAAGTTCCATCCTTCGTCCCACTTCGCGGACTTGAGCTTCTCGACGAGCGTTTCGGCGCCGACGGGTGAGCCGAGCATGGCTAGGACATGGGCGTAGGCGAGCCTGTCCGGGGCCTCCGCCGCGGCGAACGCCTTCTCAAGATGCTTCACGGCGCGGGGAGGATCGGTCATCAGCACCTCAAGGCCGCGGAATCCGTCGGGAAGAGCGGCGACGGCCTCCTCGAATGCGGAGTCGGGAAGCGGAAACGAATCACGCGCCTCCAGCTCCTGCGGCGGTATGTTGCCGACCTGTGCGAGATGCGCCTGGAGCGCCTTGACGTTGACGGCGCGCGGGGTGACGCCCTTGGCGGCGGCGAGGGCGCAGGCGTAGCCGGCGGCATAGCCCTCGTTCTGTATGTCGGGCTGCATGCGCAGGACGGGCATGGAGTCGCGGTGGGCGCTGATGCCGAGGCCGGTCGCGACCACGCCGTCTATGCCCTTGGGGAGAAGCGCGCGGTAGGGGATGTTGACGTAGAGCGGGGTGTGGGTGGGGTCCACGAGGAAGAACTCTGGGGAGGTTGTCTGCCCATGCGTGTCGAAGTTCGAGTATGCGCGGGCGATCGTGTCGACGTACGTGCGGCGGCAGAGGATGTCGGCAGGGCGGATGCGGAAGTCGCCGATGATGCGGCGGCGCTCGCGGCTGTCGACGATGGGCCCCTGGTCCCAGCAGTTGCGGTCGAGGCTGAAGCGCGAGCGCAGGGCGAAATAGAAGAGGTCGGAAGCGTCCGACTCGTCCACGAACCCTATGTCATTGTTGGAGCCGCTCATGCCAGGCGCGCTGCGCGGCATGCCCACGCCCTGGACGCTCAGCTCCGATCCGTCTATGAACTCGAACTCCGCGCCCGCCGCCGCGGCGAGGACCGCGTTGCCGGTGGCGTCCACGGCCGTGCGGCACCTGACGGTCGCGCGCGAGCCGTCGGGCATCACGACTATCACGCCCGTCACGGCGCCGCCATCCATCACCACGCCCTCCGCGAACGCGCCGCAGAGGATCTCGCCGCCCGCGCGTCGGATCTCGGATCGATACCACTCCGCCTTGGCCTGCACGCGCACGGCGGCCGTAGCGGCCACGCCCTTGTCGATCTCCTTCGTGAAGCCCACGCAGTTGCCGAAATAGTATCCCGGCACCTTCCCCTCTGTCTGCATCCCGCCGAGGTTGTGCAGGAACTCGCAGACTATGGTCTTCGCTCCGGCTCGCGCGGCGGCGATGCCGGCGGCCGTGCCGCCGG
>CAMOHV010000116.1 GCA_946615275.1 uncultured Verrucomicrobiota bacterium
TGGCACTGGTTCACGCCGGCAAGCTCGTATTCCACGGGATCCTCGGCCGTGACGATGTTCACGTTCGGCTGGTTGAGGTCCTGGAGGCAGGAGTAGAGCGTAGTGGTCTTGCCGGAGCCGGTGGGGCCGGTCACGAGGATGATGCCGTGCGGCTGGTCGATCGCGAACTTCATCGCCTTGTACGCGTATTCGTCCAGACCAAGGGAGGCGAGGCCCGGGGCGAGGTTCGCCTTGTCGAGGATACGCATCACCACCTTCTCGCCATGGACGGTCGGGAGGATGGAGACGCGCACGTCAACCTCCTTCTTGAGCGCCTTCACCTTGAAACGTCCGTCCTGGGGCTTGCGGCGTTCGGCGATGTCGAGGTTGGACATGATCTTGATGCGGGAGACCACCGCGGAGTGCAGGGCCTTGGGCGGCGCCGGACGCTCCACCAGCTCGCCGTCGATGCGGTATCTGAGGCGCGACGAGCGCTCCAGGGCCTCGAAATGGATGTCGGACGCCTTTGTCTTGAGCGCCTCTATCATCATGGTGTTCACCATGCGGATGACCGGAGCCTCGCCCGCCGTCTCCAGCGTGGCGTCGATCGCGTCCTCCTTCTCCTCGGCGGAGGAGAACTCGATCTCGGCCTCCTGGCCCTTCATGATGTTCTCCATCGCAAGGGCGGGGTTGGAGGCGTCGTCCTGCATCTTGAGGCGCCCAAGGGCGTCCATCACCTCTTTTTCGGAGGCCACGCACGACCAGATGTGCCCGCCAGCCGCGCGCGCAACCTCCTCATGCGACGGCAGGTCGAAAGGATCCGCAAACGCGACCGTGATCCGCCCAGCAAGCTTCGAGAGCGGAACGGCCTTCGCCTTGAGCCAGAACTCCAGCGGCTTCGGCTCCAGCAGACTGCGCTGGACGGCGAAATTCTCCGGAATGACGAACGGCGGGATGTTGAGATAGTCCGCCGCGGCCAGCGTGAACGCCGCGGCATCGACCAGATTGTTGCGCACCAGATAACGCTCCAGCGGCTGCTTGGCCTCCTTGGCAGACTCCGCCACCTCCTTGAGGCGCTCGGCGTCGATTACGCCGCGCTTCAAAAGCGCGTCAGAGAAGCTCGCATAGCGAGCGCGGTTCTTCTTGGCAGGTATCAATGGCATCAATATCGCGGTGCAAAAACCATGCCAAGCCCCCCAGCCCTCCTATCGTCATCTCCTCCTATTGTCTTGTTCCCTTCTTGGCACGCTTCTTGCATCGCCAAATAAGCCATGGCCGAAGACCAACCCAAATTCGATCCAAAGCTCGAAGAAGGCATAGCCTACTTCGAGAAGATGCTCAAGGTGATGCCGGAAGACCGCACCACCCTGGAATTCCTTTGCGTGGCCTACGAGCAGACGGGCGATGAAGTGAAACGCCGCAAGGCGCTCGTCTCGCTTGCGGGCCTTCTCATCAAGGAAGGCGATCTTGAGGCCGCGTCCAGCATCGGCGACCATCTTGCTAAATACCGCGAACCCGACGCCCAGGCAATGCTTCTTCGTATAAAGGCGGCATGCCGCACCGCAGGCGCCGCCGAGCCCACCGCAATCGGCACCCTTCCCGTCGCGCCCGAGAGCGACCCCTTCGCCGCCCCAGCATCGAAGCCGACCAACACCTCGCGCGCCGCCATTTCCGCCGAGACAAAGCTGCTCCAGACGCTCGTCGCGGAGAAGGTTCTGGACGAGGACACCTCCGCGCTCATCTCGCAGAAGCTCGCCGAGCTCGCCGCCCTTCCTGGCTGCTTTCTCATTTCCGCACTTGCCCTTCTCGAAAAAGAGAATTCGCAACTTTGCGAATCGGCGGCCGCGTATGTGGCCGACGCCTCCGGCGCGCCGCCCGTCCCCATCGAGTCCTTCGACCTCTCCGGCGAAATTCTCCAGTCGCTCCCGGAATCGCTCATGCGCGTCCGCGGCGTCCTCCCCTTCGCGAAGCTAGCCGACACCCTTCTCGTCGCATCCCTCAATCCGCTCGACGCCTCCCTCAGGCGCGAGATCGAATCCTCCGCCGGCCACCCATGCCGCCACTACATCGCACATCCCCGCGTGATGGAGGAAACGCTCGACCGCCTCTTCGCAGAGGCCAAGGAGACGCCGTCCGAACCCACGCCGCCAGCGGAGGGCGCCTGACCATGCCGCCGCCCTCCCGCCAGAGACGATCCCGGGCCGGCGTGACGCTCCTGGAGGTGATGCTCGCCGGTGCCATGACCGCCGTCGCCGCCCTCGCCACGCTCGAGGGTTTCATCGTCGCCGCGAAGATCGTGCACGAGAACGCCGTGACGCTCCAGGCCGATGGCATAGCCTTCGATCTCCTCTGGCGGAAATTCTACGGAGACTACGAGAAGATGACTTCCACCGTGGGAAAAGCCCCCAACTGGAAGGACACCTCCGACAACACCTCCCCCTACTACTCAACCACATACACCAACCTGCCGTCGTTCACCTACTACGAAAGCATCTCCAACCATCTCGGCGGGAAGGTCCTCTCCATCGATCTCAAATACGGAGCGAACGACCGCTTCACCAGGCATCTCGAAGTCTACCGATCGTCAATACCACGGACGAACTGACATGCGGCGCACATCCTCCAGATTAGGCTTCTCCCTCGTGGAGACACTGATAGCCTCGTCGATCGCCACCATCATCATGCTGGCCCTCGCAAGCACATACCTCTTCTGCCAGCGCATGTTCCGCCAGACCATGGCCGAGGCCGAGGCGTCCCTCGCCATGCGCGAGATACGCGACAAACTGCTCTTCCACGCAGGCCCCGGCCTCGACAGCGGCCTCCTCACCGGCAAGGCCTCCTCCGACTCGGCGTCCATCACAATGAACTGGCCCGTCGTCGCCGGCGACGACGACATGCTCGGCCCCGCCAAGATCCGCCTCGTATGGCGCACCGACTCCAGCGGACTCGGCAACTTCTTCAACGAGCGCATCGCACACAACGAATCCAACCTCAAGTGGTTCAAGCCCGGAAACTTCCTGACGCCCCTCAGCTGGACGCAGACCGTCGACCTGCCGCGCATCAACCTGAAACTCGTGAACTCATCCGCCGTCGGAGACCTCGCCTCCGCATGGATCCTTCTGCCGCAATGACAAGGAGACACACACCATGAGACGGCGCAATCCAGACGGCTTCATCCTGCCAACGGCGATAATCCTCCTCGCCGTCTGCTCGCTCGCGATCTCCGCCGTGCTCGGCTACGTGGTGTTCACCACGCGCATGACGGACATCCACCTCGGCAACTCCGTCTGCCGCCTCGCCGCCCAGTCCGCGATCGAATCCGCGAAGCGCGACATCTACAGGACCTTCTACAACTACTCCGGCGGCAGTTCCGTGCGCATCGGTACCATGACCGGCACCGCCTTCGACTGGTTCAACACCTACTCGGCGCACTCCATCGGGAAGAGCGGCTCCACCGTGACGCTCCCCGCCACAACCAACATCAACGGCTGCACTGTCACCCCCACGATCCACAATTCCGCGCGCCCCGCCGGCTCCGTCGCCGGCATAGTGACCCTGCGCGCCACCGCCACCCGCGTGAACCCCACCCGCACCACGTCCACAGTCACGATAGAGGAGCGCATCCGCTTCGCCCTCATGCGCTCTCGCGTCTTCGACAACGCCTACTTCGTGAACAACTACGGCTGGTTCCAGGGCACGGCCATCACCGCCAACGGCGACGTGCGCGCGAACGGCAACCTCTACCTCGACTCCGGCTGCACCGTCAATGGACGCGCCTATGCCGCCAAGAACGACGAGCTCAACGTTATCGGCTCCATCCAGAACAAGGGCAAGATGCAGTCTAGAAGCGAATACTGGAGCAACTGCGGCAACTCCGCGCGCCCGTCGTCACCCGCATACAACGGCGGCGCCGACTACGGCGGCGGCTACGAGGCCCCCGTAACCGTCACCATACAGGACCTCAACGACCGCCTCCATCCATACGACGACGAGCTCACCATGCCCTACATCTCCGACCTCACCGAATACATCAAGTACGCCCAGGACACCGGCGGCAAGATCTCGGGCGGCATATCCTACAAGCTCGATTCGAACGGCAACATCACCCAGACCCCACTCGGCACCATCAACGCCCACTATTCCGGCGCTGGCCCGTCCGGCAACTCATCCCTCTCAGACAATGGCGCCCTCGTCCTCGAAGGCACCGCCGCCAACCCCATCGTCATCGACGGCCCCGTCGTGGTGGACTCCGACGTCGTCATCAAAGGCTACGTCAAAGGCCAGGGCACCATCTACTCCGGGCGAAACATCCACATCGCAGGCGACATCCGCTACGTGAACGCGCCCTCCTGGCCGCACCCAGACACCCACCCCGACGCCACCGCGCAGTCCAACCTCTCCAAGGATCTCCTCGGCCTCGCCGCCAAAGGCAACATCGTGATGGGCGACTACACCCTCTCCTCCTGGCTCGGCTCCGCATCCGGCGGCCTCCAGTACTACCTCAAGAGCGGCCCCTATGTCCAGCAGTACATCTGCGACGCGTCCGACAAGAACATCGGCTACCCCCGAACCAGGGAGTACGGCTGGACATCCGACGAATCAAAGTTCTGCGGCGACTACACACAGAAGGACGGCGGCAAGAAGGTGGACGTAACCACCTCTACGCAAACCGTCTACAACCCCAAGACTCGCCGCTACGAGCAGCAGACCACCACCACCATCGCCGACAAGCAGGACCGCCGCTACTACGAGTCCGTCTGCCCGGTCGAACTCATACAATACCTGTGCGGCGACACCCAGTCTTCGGGCTACGGCGGCGGAACATACAGGCCCACCATCACCCGCATCGACGCCGTGATGTACAACAACCACGGCATCATCGGCCACATCGGCAACTGCACCATCAACGGCTCGCTCGTCTGCCGCAACGAGGCCATGATCTACGAGGGCGCACTCAAGATCAACTGGGACCATCGGCTCTATTCAGGCCTGTCCGGCAGCATGTCCGACGCCCTCGGCCTGCCCATGGACGCATCCCGCCCCCCCGAAACCCTTTCCTGGCGCGAAATATCACACTGACGCAACCGACATGATAGAGGCAAACGAAGACATAACGCTTGTGACGGAGCAGCAGATCCGCGATGTAGAGCAGGGGCAGGCCCAGGCGCGCGCCATCGCCGAGGGCCGCGAGGTGCACCCCGCCATCCTCGCGGCGCAGGCAGAGGCTGACATCGCCCCTCCGCCTCCAGACACGACCGCCCCTCCCGCCGCCTTAGCGCACACGATCCAGCGTCCGGCCCCGCCGCCGCCCGATCCCGACGCGGCCGCCCGGCACATCCGCCTCTCGATCGCAGTCGTCGTCGTCCTGGTTCTTTTCCTCTTCTGGCTCCGCCAGCGCTCAGCAAATTCAGCCCGCTGAATCGC
>CAMOHV010000117.1 GCA_946615275.1 uncultured Verrucomicrobiota bacterium
CCCGCGACGCCGCCAACAAGAAGCCCGTCCTCAAGGCCATCGACGCGGACGACGACATCCCGCAGGACAAGCCCGAGCAGATGGAGCCCCGTCCGCCGGTCGTCACCTTCCTCGGCCATGTCGACCACGGCAAGACCACCCTCATGGACTACATCCGCCACGCCCACGTCGCCGCCGGCGAGGCGGGCGGCATCACGCAGCAGATCTCCGCCTACCAGGTGGACGTCCAGGGCCGCCTCATAACGTTCCTCGACACCCCCGGCCACGCCGCCTTCTCCGCCATGCGCCAGCGCGGCGCGCAGCTCACCGACATCGCGGTCCTCATCATCGCCGCCGACGACGGCATCATGCCCCAGACCGAGGAGGCCATCAAGTGCGCCCGCCAGGCCGGCGTCCAGATCATGGTGGCCATCACCAAGTGCGACAAGCCCACCGCCAACCCCGAGCGCGTCAAGCAGATGCTCCAGAAGCGTGGCCTCACCCCCGAGGACTGGGGCGGCGACATCGTCTGCTGCGAGGTCTCCGGCACCACCGGCAAGGGCGTCGAGAACCTCCTTGAGATGATCCTCCTCCAGGCCGACATGCTGGAGCTCACCGCCAACCCGCGCCGCCGCGCCAACGGCTACGTCGTGGAGGCCGAGCTCGAGCAGGGCTTCGGCCCCACCGCGACCCTCCTCGTGACCGGCGGCACGCTCAAGGTTGGCGACGCCATACTCGTGGGCGAGCATTTCGGAAAGGTCCGCTCGCTCATCGACGACCGCGGCCGCCGCGTGAAGGAGGCCGGCCCCTCCGCCCCCGTCAAGTGCACCGGGCTCTCCGGCGTCCCAGAGGCCGGCGCTGAGTTCCGAGTGATGCTCGACGAAAAGCGCGCCCGAACCCTCGCCGAGGAGGCCGCCCGCGAACGCAAGGAGCAGGAGCTCTCCGCCCCCAAGACGCTCTCCTTCGACGACCTCCTCTCCCAGATGGGCTCCGGCGACAAGCGCGAGCTCAGCGTGGTGGTGAAGTCCGACACCCAAGGCTCCCTCGAGGCCATCGTCGAGTCCCTCCGCGGGATCAAGAGCGACAAGGTCTCGCTCAAGATTATCGGCACCGGCACCGGCAACGTGTCGCTTACCGACGTCAAGTCCGCCTCCGCCGGCAAGGCCATAATCGTGGGCTTCGACATCGGCACCGACTCCGGCGTCCAGCAGCAGGCCCGCCACGACGGCGTGCGCATCAACTCCTTCCGCATCATCTACGAGCTCATGGATTTCGTCAAGAAGTCCATGCTCGACCTCCTCCCGCCCGAGTACAAGGAAGTCGTCAAGGGCCACGCAACCATCAAGGCGATCTACGACATCGGCAAGATCGGCAAGATCGCCGGCTCCCAGATGCTCGACGGCTCCCTCATCGCGTCCGCCCGCTACCGCATCCTCCGCGGCTCGGAGAAGATCTGGGACGGCAAGCTCCAGACGCTCCGCCACTTCAAGGACGAGGTCAAGGAGGTCACCGGACAGCAGGAGTGCGGCGTCTGCTTCCAGAACTTCGAGAACTTCGCCGAGGGCGACACCATCGAATGCTACGTCCTAGAGGAACTCCCCAAAACTCTTTGATGCGCCAAACCCTTCAACTTTTCAACTTTTCAACCTTTCAACCTCACCGATGTCCGTAAACCGCATAGAAAGGGTCAATTCCCTCCTCAAGCGCGTGATAGGCGATGCCGTGTTCCGCGTTTTGATGGGCGACGACGTCTCCGCCTCCGAGATCACGGTGACGGGCGTCGCGTGCGGCAAGGATCTGCGCAACGCCACGGTCAAGGTGTCCGTTTTCGGCGAGCCTGCGGAGCAGAAGAGGGTGATCGGCATAATGATCCACCACGCCCACGAGTTCGAGAGGATCATAAACGCCGAGGTGCGGATGAAGTTCACGCCCAAGCTGCGCTTCGAGCTAGACCATTCGCTTGAGAAGGGCGACCGCGTGCTGGCTATCCTCGACTCGCTGGACATCCCCAAGGACGAGACTGCGCCAGAACCGCCCTCCGCCCCTACCCCTCCCCCACCCAACCCTTGAATGGCCAATCTCGCCTCCATAGCAATGCTCGCCGAGCTTGACGGCGTTCTGCTCGTCGACAAGCCCGTCGGCATCTCCGCCCATGAGGTGATGAAGGCGGTGAAGACGCGCTTCAATCTCGTGAAGGTCGGCCATGGCGGAACGCTGGACGTCACCGCCTCCGGGCTGTTCGTCCTGCTCCTCGGCAACGCCACCCGCTTCTCGAACGCCCTCATGAACGGCGATCGCTCGTACAAGGTCTCCATCCGCCTTGGCCGCGAGACCGACACCTCCGACCATGCCGGCCGTCTCCTCTCAGAGAAGCCTTTCGCCGACGTCACCCGCGAGGCTCTCGACGCCGCCATCAAGGACTTCCGCGGGGACATCTACCAGGCGCCTCCCGCGTTCTCCGCCGTGAAGATTCCCGGCCGCGAGGGCTACGAGATCGTCCAGACCCCCGACGAGGAGGCCGCCCGCGAGCGCATGGTGCATATCTATCGCTTCGCCGTCCTGGAGTTCGCGCCGCCGGCCGTGAAGGCTGAGATATCCTGCACGAAGGGCGCCTCGGTGCGTTCGCTCGTGGGGGGGCTCGGCCGCACGCTCGGCTGTGGTGCCGTCCTGGAGGATTGCCGCCGTGTCGCCGTCGGGCGACACAAGATCGAAGGCGCGCTGCCGTTCATGGACATCCTGAAGCTTGATGCAATGGACTTCAAGGCGCGTGTGATTCCAATGTCCGAGGCGGGGCTTAGATGAAGCTCGCCGTCGGCTTCTTCGACGGCGTGCACCTCGGCCACCGCCGGATACTTGGCGGCGCGGACGCCGCCCTGACCTTCCGCAACCATCCCTCCACGATACTTTCGCCGAGGTCTGTCCCCCCATTGCTCATGTCCCTCCCGGAGCGCTTGATGGCCATAGCTACAGCTCTTTGTCCAGATTCGGCCAATTCCAGGACAATAGGAGAGCAAGACAGTAGGATAATTCTCAATTCTCAATTCTCAATTCTCAATTCAGAAACGCAGGGTCTGACTCCACAGGAGTCCCGTTCCAGGACAATAGGAGAGCAGGACAATAGGAGAATTCTCAATTCTCAATTCTCAATTCTCAATTCAAAAGTCAGGGCGTTGGAGTTCACGGAGGAGATGAAGGGTCTGACCCCACAGGAATTCATCGACTTCCTGAAGCGGGAATACCCAGGGCTGGAGGCCATAAGATGCGGGGCTAATTGGAGATTCGGCGCAAAAGGCGCGGGAAACGCTGAATTTGCGCGCAGGTGTGGATTGGTTGTGGAAGAGGTGCCGTTTGTGCTGCACAGGGGGGAGGCGGTGTCTTCCACGCGGATAAGAAGGGCTTTGGCTGATGGCGATGTGGCGGACGCTGCGGCGATGCTGGGGCGGCCTTGGCGCCTTTACGGAGAGGTGTTCCCCGGAAAGGGAGAGGGAAGGAAGCTGGGCTTCCCCACCCTGAACTTGCGTCCACTTCAAGGGTCTGACCCCATGTTGGCTGGAATGCAAGGGTCTGACTCCATACGGCGAATGCAAGGGTCTGACCCCATGCGGAAGTGTGTACAAGGGTCTGTCCCCCTGCGGAGGGGGGTATATGCTGTGGAGACCGAATTGGGGCCGGGGGTGGCAAACTGGGGCCAGGCCCCGACGATGGGGGACGAGGCGTGGAAGGAATGCGTCCTGGAGGTGCATCTTCTGGGAAAGAATGGTCCGTTCGAGCCGCCTAAGATGCTTGCCGTCGACTTCATCAGGTTCATCAGGCCAGAGCGGAGATTCGAGTCCACCGCCGAACTCGCGCTCCAGATAGCGATGGATGTCCACGAGGGTGTCCACTGTTCCCAAGTGCCCGTCAAGCGGGCGACTGAACTCTTCGCTGACAGTGAATGAAGAACTAGAGCAAACCACATCCATGACGCGTAGTTTCCAATCGGCCTCGCCAACGCCCATGCCATCGGCAAACGCCTTGTGGAAAAGGTCATGATTCATATCTAACGACCTGAAGCCATGGAGCGGACTGTTTCGACGAGCGCGGAGGCTGCGGGTGCGAGTGCAACATTCTTGCGCCAGGCGAGATAGACGTCGCTGACGAGCGTGGGCGCGAACGGACGGAACACGACGCGTTCGGCGAACTCCTGCGGGATCATCCCGTCGATGCAGACTGCCGCACCGAGACCCGCCTCGACAAAAACGGCCGCGTTGTAGATGAGGTTGTAGTTGGCGACCACGTCCAGCTTCCCGAACGGGCATCCGAACCATCCGGCGAGAAACTCCTTCACCATCGCCTGGCGCGAACAGATGAGCGGAATGCCTCTCGCATCCTTCGGCGAGATGCGCTTCTTCGCGGCGAGCGGTGAATCCTTTTTGACGGCAAGTCCCCAATGGTGCGTGTAGGGCAGCGTCAGGTAGTCGAAGCCGTCATAGCGTCCGGGGCCGATCAGCACGCCAAGGTCGAAGGTCCCCTCGCGCAGATGGGCGACGATGTCCTCGCCGTTGCCCGAAGAGACGGAGAAACATAGTCTCGGGCTCGTGCGGTGAAGCTCGTCCGCCGCACGGGCCACGAAGCGGAACGCCGGCGTCTCGCCCGCGCCGATGGAGACCGTGCCGACGATTTCGTCCGTGTCAGATGCCTTGATCTCGGCCTCCACCCGCTCGGCAAGGTCCACGAGGTCGTCGGCGCGCTGCCTGAGCGCGACGCCTTTCTCGGTCAGCGTGATTCCGCGCGCGCTGCGTTCGAGGAGCTTGTGCCCGAGCTCGTCCTCCAGCGCGGCGAGCTGCGTGGAGAGCGCAGGCTGCGAGACGTGCAGCCGTTCGGCGGCGCGGGTGATGTTCCCCTCGTCCGCCACGGCGAGAAAGTACCTGAGTATCCGTAAGTCCATGCCGCATAATATACCATATTCAGGCATAAGTGTAAATTATGGAGTTTGATAAAAAATCGGTATTTGTTATTTCATGCAGAACAGTTTATACTATCCGCGTTTTCTTTTTTTGCCTCAATAGGTCAACAACAAACAAGGAGAATGAAGATGATGAAAGAACTTGCGATGGCAACCATGGTCGCGGGCGGCGTCTGCACTGCGGACGCGACAAGCGCATCCCTCCCCCTCACGCAGGAATGGGACAAGGTGTTTCCGAAGTCCGACAAGGTGGAACACGCCAAAGTGACGTTCCGCAACCGCTTCGGCATCATGCTGGCTGCTGACGTGTACAAGCCGAAGGTGGGGAACGGGGAATGGGGAACGGGGAATGGTAGGGCGGGAGCGCCGCGCACGCCGAAACTTCCGGCCATTGCGGTGTCTGGTCCGTTCGGTGCGGTGAAGGAGCAGTCGAGCGGACTGTACGCGCAGACGCTCGCGGAACGTGGCT
>CAMOHV010000118.1 GCA_946615275.1 uncultured Verrucomicrobiota bacterium
CGGGGGCGATGTGGACGAGGCCGACGCCGTCGTCGGTCGTGACGTAGTCGTCGTTCAGCACCTGGAAGGCGCCCTCGGCGCGCTTGTCGGCGAAATACGGGAACATGGGCTCGTACTCAGAGCCCTTCAGGGCGGCGCCCTTGCCCTCCCAGACTACCTCGTACTGCTCTTCCTTCTTGAAGATCGTCGAGAGGCGCGCCTTGGCCATCACGTAGATTGGCCTATCCGCATCGGTCAGGTCGCGCACGGCCACGTAGTCGATGCCGGCGCCCGCGCAGATCGCGAGGTTCTCCGGAAGCGTCCACGGCGTCGTCGTCCAGATGAGGAAATAGACAGGGCCTCCCGCGCTATTCGCTCTCAGCTCTTCGCTTTTGACTGACGTGGCGCGAACGCGTACCGTCACGGTCGGGTCCTGCACGTCCTTGTAGTTGCTGCCGGCCTCGAAGTTGGAGAGCGGAGTGGAGAGCTTCCACGAGTAGGGCATTATGCGGTGGCTCTTGTAGACGCGGCCCTGGTCCCAGAGCTGCTTGAAGACCCACCACACCGTCTCCATGAAGCCAGGGTCCATGGTCTTGTAGTCGTTGTCGAAATCGACCCAGCGGCCCATGCGCGTGACGGTCTTGCGCCATTCGGAGACGTACTTGAGCACCATGGAGCGGCACTGCTCGTTGAACTTGTCCACGCCGAACGCCTTGATCTCGGGCGTGCCGGCGATGCCGAGGGCCTCCTGGGCGAGGGCCTCGATGGGGAGGCCGTGCGTGTCCCAGCCGAAGCGGCGCTCGACGTACTTCCCGCGCATGGTCTGGTAGCGCGGGACGATGTCCTTGATCGTGCCGGCGAGAAGATGTCCGTAGTGCGGAAGGCCGGTCGCGAACGGAGGGCCGTCGTAGAACGTGTAGCGGGCCTTGCCCTCGTTGCGCTTCAGCGACTTCTCGAAGATCGACCCTTCGGCCCAGAACGCGAGAACAGCTTCCTCCATCTGCGGAAACTGGGCCTTGTTTGACACGGGTTTGAACATATACTCTCCTTGCTCTCCTCTATTTCTCTCTTCCGTCCTGGCCGTCCTAGGCGTCCTAACAGTCCTAGTCGTACCGGAAGAGCGTAAGATTATAGCAAAAACAGGCGTAAAACGCTAGCGCATTTCCTTCCAGAGCGAGGCGGGGCGGTCGGTGCACACCCAGTCGACGCCGCGCCCAAGCGCCGCCCAGGCGCTAGGGGCGTCGTTGACCGTCCACACTATCACCCTGATCCCGCGGGAATGCGCCAGATCGATCAGCTCCTTGGTGATGATCTCCTCGTCCCAGCGAAGAGAGACGACGGAGAAGTCCTTGGGGTTGATCTTCCTGATCCAGGCGGCGATGTCATCGGGCTCGTCGTTGATGCTCCAGCCTTTCCGCACTATGCGGCAGGCGATGTCCCTGTAGCCGGGAAGGAACTTGTTCAGCCAGCGCGGCCTCGCGCCCTGGAAGAATATGTTGTTCGCGTTGACGTTTGGATGGCGCGCGATCGCCTCCTTGATCTTGGGGAGTATCTGTTCCTTGCGGGGATCCTTGATCTCGAGGATTATGAAGCGTCCGTCGCGCGCGAACGAAAGAAGATCGTCTATCGTAGGGTACTTGGTGCCCTTCCACTGCGGGCCCATCCACACGCCGGCGTCGGCGTTCTCGAGCTGGCCCTTCCATACGGCGTTCGTGGACCATGTGTTCATGCCGCTCCCCTTCCGGCGGAGGAACATGTCGTGGGTGGTGAACACCACTCCGTCCTTGGTCATGTAGAGGTCGGTCTCGATGTTGAATCCACCGTCGGCCGCGGCCTTGAAGGCCGGGACGGTGTTCTCGGGCGCGGACTCGGAGTCGCCGCGATGCCCCGCGATGCGCGACTTGTCGACCTTGTCCTTCAGACGCTCCTTCGCGGCGGCGGCCTCCGCCTTCACCTCGTCCGAGGCCGGCGGCAGGACGTACTTGTTGGGCTGCGGCGTCCCCGCCGGCCATGCGAACGCGCCTGCGGCCGCGCACACGCACGCCGCAAACACTACTTTCATCTTGATAGACGCTGAGTCGGTCATCTGCTTTCTCCATTTATTCTTGTTTTCTTTGCAGGAAAGTATACACTTTTCTCCGCCGGAAGGCAACGCCCATTCCGGCAATGCGCGTATGTTCGCGGACACATCTCCGTTATTCACCCATGGACATCATGGAAGAGTTGACATGGCGGCATATCATTATGCCGCTGTGGCGGCGCGCTGTGGACAACGCGCCCTGCCAGTCAGAACAGGTCGGCGTGGGAGCCGGTGCGGGTGAGGGTCAGGACAAGGACGTCGTCTTGAATCGTGTAGAGCAGCAGCCAGTCACTTTCGATGTGGCAATCACGGAGTCCAGTCAGGTTTCCAGTGAGTGCATGGTCATGGTACTGCGGGGGGAGCGTTTCGCCTGCTGCAAGTATGTTGACTACAGTTTCAAGCTTGTCGAGGTCGGCACCTCGTCTGAGCAGTTTCTTGAGTTCTTTTCGGAACTTTTTTGTTCGACGGACTGTGTACTTCATGAGAGCAGAAACTCCCTCAGCTTAGCTGGATCGTTGCAGGACGGCGCGTTGGGATCGTGCGCGATGCGCTTGGCCTCTTCAAAGGCCTCCAGGGTTTCTTCGCGCGGCGTTTTCTTGCGTCCGAGCTTGAAAGGAATCTCGCCTACGTCGATGCACTTCTTGAAGAAGCACGTGATGGCGGTGGTGAGGTTCATGCCAATGTCCGAGAAAAACTCCTCGGCTTCGGCTTTGAGGTCTTCGTCCATGCGGATGGAAAGCGTTGTTGTCATTGCAGATTGTCCTTTTTGTGATAAAGATATCAATATTGTATCACAGAATATGTGCAATGTCAATGCGGTATAGGGCGACGCGCCGAGACAGAGGCGGACAGGTTTCCCGGCGACCGAGGGGAATTGGATGCTACCTTCCTTTTTCGAGAGCGCAAGAGAGCTTGAATATCTCCTCCGGCTCGGCCATGCGCCCCACGCCGCTTGCGCCGCACGCGAGCTCGCCATCGCCCATCTCCACGAACTTCACCCCGCGCGCCTTGAGCGACGCGAAGTTCGCCTGCGTGGCGGGGTTCTCGTACATCCCCGTGTTCATCGCCGGGGCCACCACTATCGGCGCCTTAGTCGCGAGCAGTATGGACGAAAGCAGGTCGTCCGCGATGCCGTGCGCCATCTTCGCGAGGATGTTGGCCGTGGCCGGCGCCACGACCACGAGATCGGCCGCCTCGGCGAGCGAGATGTGCCCGGGCTTCCATTCGTCGGACGGGCCGAAGAGCGCGGTGGGGACGGGGTTGCGGCTCAGCGTGCGGAACGTGAGCGGCGTCACGAACTCCGTCGCGTGCGCCGTCATCACCACATGCACGTCGTATCCGCCCTTCACGAAGAGCCTCACGAGCTCACACGCCTTGTAGGCCGCGATCCCGCCAGTGACGCCCACTACTACGGTCTTCATCGTCTGCCCCCCCCTACTGCTGTGCCGTCAAGCTTCACGCCGCCGAGGAAGCGCGCCCACGCGGGGGCGTCGCACGGGAAGTTGCATGTGAAGCCGGCCGCGCCCAATTCGCGCGCCTGCCGGAGGTCGGACGGCGAATTGACGCCGTATAGGCGGAACTCCAGCCCGGCCGCGCGGATCTTGTCGGCGTCGGAGCGCGAGAACGCGTTCTTCGTGGATCCGCATCCGGGGCAGAACACCTCGATGTTCGCCTCCCTGCACTTGGCGATCGCGTCCTGGGCGTTGAAAGGACCCTTGCGGCGGATTCCGACGAGCCACACTGCGCGGTACTTGGGATAGCGCGCCTTGAAGTCCTTGAGCGCCGCGTACTGGAAGGAGGAGACGACTATGTTGCTCTCCGCGAGGCCGGCCGCCTTCACCGCGGCGTCGAAGATGTCCGCGTACTGCGGCGAATAGCCCTTGATCTCGGCCTGGAGCACGCCGTCCTTGGGCACAACGGCGAGGACCTGGTCGAGAAGCGGTATCCTGTGGACCTTCTTGTCCTTCGCCGTTGAAGTGGCGGCGAGGTCGAGCGTCGCGACATCCTCGGGCGTGAGGTCCGCGACCTTCTTCGCGCATCCTGTGAGGGCCTTCAGCTCGCCATCGGCGTGCATGCACACCATCTGCCCGGCCTTGGTGTGGTGGAAGTCGGTCTCGACCCACTTGAATCCGGCGGCGTAGGCGCGGCGGATGGCCTCGAGCGAGTTCTGCGGCACGGTCTCGTCCCACCAGCCGCGATGCGCGATGAGCTGCATTCTCTGCTCGGCGGGGATTGGGGAGGCCTGCGGCAGCATGTCGAGGTCCACGACCACGGGCGAATGGTCGGAGATGTTCACGGCGTCCTCCTCCGTGACGACGGCGTGCCTGAGCGCGCGGAAGCCGTCGAGGCTGAATAGCACATGGTCGAGCATGGCGTCGCCCTTCTGTCCGCCCGCGCGCCCCTTGCAGCGCCCGTTCTCGTCGCGGACGATGTGGCCGTGCCAGCTGGGGGTCTTGGAGCGGACGGGGGCAACCTCCCCTGCGTCGGCGAAGCCGAACTGATCGAACGTGGCGAGCGCCATCGCGCCCTTGGCGCAGTTGAGGTCGCCGCCGCCCACGACGGGGAGATCGCCCCACTTCGCGCGTATCCTCTCGATGCGCGCGAGGACATGGCGCGCGTTCAGCTCGCGTATGGCGTCGGACTCTTCGCCGTTGGACTTCCACCAGAAGTGGGTCGCGAAGGCGATCAGGCGCCTCCCGCTCTCGCGGTCCTCCAGGACGGCCCATGTGAGGCTCTTCTCCTTCTGGAGGATCAGATGGTAGAAGTCGAGGCCGCTGTCGAGCAGGTTGAAGCGAGAGAGGCGGTACATGAGCGGCTCGTGGTTCACCCAGTTCGGGCGGCGCTTGGCGAGGACGGCCCCGGCGCGCACGAGCGCCTCGTCCTCGTCCCCGCGCACCACGCCGAACTCCTCCATCTCCCTGAAGAGGCGGCTGTTCCACCATCCGCCGTTCACCTCCTGCCAGGAGATGAGGTCTGGCGCCTGGCGGCGCACGACGGCTATGGCGCGCTCCTCGCGCTCATCGGCGGTGAAGCCGCCGTAGCCCGCCCCGTAGATGTTGAACGACATGAACCTTATCGGCGCAGCGCCCGCCGCCATGACCGCGAGCGCGAACGCCGCCGCGCATCTCATTGCAGATTTTTTCATGCGGATATTATATCAAATCTTCCACGCCCTGTGCCTAAAATAACGTGGACATGGGGTCAGGATCGCCGTGGTTGCCTTGAATCATGCAGGCGACGCGCCTTCACAGGCGGATGAGGGCCATGTACACGGCCGTCCCCGCGAGGATCGAGACGAGCGGATTGCGCCGCCACAGCTGGAGCGCC
>CAMOHV010000119.1 GCA_946615275.1 uncultured Verrucomicrobiota bacterium
GACTCGCGGCGCTTCTGCGCGCTGCGCACGATCAGCTCGGCGCAGACGGCGAGGTTCCTCAGCTCCAGCGTGTCGGGCGTGAGGAGGTAGTCGAAGTAGTATTCGCGAATCTCGCGGCGGAGCGTCTTGAGGCGATGGCGCGCGCGCGCGAGGCGCTTGTTCGTGCGCACGATGCCGACGTAGTCCCACATCAGGCGGCGTATCTCGTCCCACATGTGGGCGACAAGCACCGCCTCGTCCGGCGCAACGGCGCGTCCGGTCTTCCACGCGGGGATAGAAAGCTCAGGGGGCAGGCGTTCCGGTCGCGCGGCGAGGCGGCGGGCCGTGAGACGCGCGGTGACGAGCGCCTCAAGAAGGGAGTTCGACGCGAGGCGGTTCGCGCCGTGGAGGCCGGTGCAGGCGGTCTCGCCCACGGCGGAGAGCCCGGGGAGGGACGTCCGGCCGTCCACGGCGGCCTTCACGCCGCCACAGCAGTAGTGCGCCGCCGGCACGACGGGGATGAGGTTCTTCGCCATGTCGATCCCGAAGGAGAGGCACTTGCGGTAGATGTTGGGGAAGCGCGCCTTGAGGAAGTCGCGTCCCTTGGCACGGATGTCGAGGAACATGCAGGGGGCGCCGGTGCGCTTCATCTCGCTGTCGATGGCGCGCGCGACGATATCGCGCGGGGCGAGCGAGCCGCGCGCGTCGTAGCGCTGCATGAAGGGCTCGCCGCGGGAGTCCACGAGGATGGCGCCCTCGCCGCGCACGGCCTCGGAGATGAGGAATCGCTTGGCGGCGGGGTGGTAGAGGCAGGTGGGGTGGAACTGGACGAACTCCATGTCCGCGATCTTGGCGCCAGCGCGCCAGGCGAGGGCCACGCCGTCGCCGGTGGCGGTGTCGGGGTTGCAGGTGTAGAGGTACACCTTGCCGCAGCCGCCGGTGGCGAGGATGGTGTTGGGCGACCTAACGGCGTATATCTCGCCCGTCCCGGTGTCCATCACGTACGCTCCCACGCACCTGCTCGGCCCCTTGAGGCCGAGGCGCCTCGTGGTGATGAGCTCGATGACGACGGTGTTCTCGCGAACGTCGATCTCTGGGTGCCTGGAGAGGGCGCGGATCATTGCCCTCTCGCACTTCTCGCCGGTGATGTCGCCGGCGTGGAAGATGCGGCGCATGGAGTGCCCGCCCTCGCGGCCGAGATCCCAGGAGCCGTCCTCGCGCTTCGCGAAGCGCACGCCGCAGGCGATGAGGTCGTCTATGCCGCCGCGCGCCTCGGAGACGATGCGGCGCACCACGGCCTCGTCGCAGAGACCGGCGCCGGCGACAAGGGTGTCCTTGACGTGCGCCTCCTCGCTGTCGGCCGGGTCGGCCACGCAGCAGATGCCGCCCTGGGCGAAGTTGGTGTTGCAGTCCGCAAGCCCCCGCTTGGTGACGAGGACGACGCGTCCCGCCCCCGCAAGGTGCAGGGCCGTCATGAGCCCGGCCATGCCGGATCCGACAACAAAGTAATCGCAATCTATTGTGCGCATGCGCAATATTATACCATAAAGGCTTGACTTCCCGTGGAAAATCCTCTACAATGTTCGCGTTGTAAGCAATACTAGAAAAGCAAAAGATGTTGGACAAGCCAATATGAACTCGATGGACAACACAGACGAAGGCGTCGCCGCTTTGCGCCGCCCCCCGGTTCGCGTGGGCATAGCGGGTCTCGGACGCTCCGGCCTGCTCACCCACGTGCCCGCCCTGGAAAGCCTGCCCGACCACTTCGCCGTCACGGCCGTGTGCGACCTCATGAAGGAGCGCCGCGACGTGGTGGAGCGGAGGCATCCCGACGTCCACACATATCGCCGCATCGAGGACATGCTGGACGACCCGGACGTGGAGGTCGTCGTCGTGTCCCTCCCGTCCATCGAGCACCAGAAGACCATACTCGAGTCGCTCGCGCGCGGCAAGTGGACAGTGCCGGATGCCCCCCTCGCCCTCTCGCACGACGAGGCGCTCGTACTCCGCGCCGCCGCCATCAAGTCGCGCGGCAAGCTAGTCCCCTTCGCATCGGGCCTCTTCGCGCCCGACTACCGCCTCGCCCTCAAGGCGATCGACGACCCCCGCCTCGGCGAAGTCTACGAGGTGCGTGTGCGCCGGCAGGACTACATCCGCCGCGACGACTGGCTTACCGTCAAGCGCTGCGGAGGCGGCGCCGCCTACTACGCAGCGCAGGACTCCCTCCTCCAGGCCGTCGGGCTCCTCCGCTCGCCGCCGTCCCAGCTCTGGAGCGAGCTGAAGCGCGTGGCGTCCCTTGGCGACGCCGAGGACTTCGCCCACATCGTCCTCAAGACGCGCGGCGAGACCACCGCCGACATCGAGCTCAACGGCGGCACGCTCCCCCCGTTCGAGCCGTCCTTCACGCTGCGCGGCTCGCGCGGCTCCTTCACCGTCCAGGCCGGCGCCTCCGAGGGCGTCTTCCACGTGATCGACCCCTCGTTCCAGTTCCCGCGCCGCCGCTCAAGCGTCCGCACGCCCTCCCTCAACGACCTCCACGAGAGCTTCCCGGTGGCGGACATCCCGATGGCGCTCCCCGCCGACGCCGACGTGGGCGACGCCGCCTTCTGGCGCGCCCTCTACAGCACCGTGCGCGTGGCCGCGCCATCCCCCGTGTCGCTGGACGACGTCGTGGAGGCCGTCCGCTACCTGTCCCTCGTCAAGCGGGCGTCGCCATTCGCCAAATGATATCGCTTGCAATCCGCCGCGCAAAGGTGTATCATCTTGAAAAACGATTTCAACAAATTCCAGACCATCGGAGGTCAAGCATGACTGAAGAACCAGAAAACGGCTTCACGGCCTTCATCTGCCATACGTGCCACCAGGAGATCGAGGCTCCGGCGGAGATCGTCGGCCAGACTGTCGAGTGCCCTGCGTGCGGCGCGCAGCTCACAGTGCCCGCGCCCGGCGAGGGCCCCACGCAGGCGCAGCTGGACGCCGTTAAATCCCGCACGATACGCATCGAACTCGGCGACTTGTGAAAAGCGCCCTGATAGTCGCATCCACCCGCGCCTACGCAGACCCGCGAGAGATCCTGCGCATCCAGGACACCGCATCCTACCTCCTCTCGCGCAACTGGGCCGTGGACCTTCTGATTCCGCGCCATTCCCGCCTCCTCGCCGCCGCGCTGCCGCGCGCAGTGCGCGTTCTCACCATCCCGCGCGTCCCATTCATGGACGATCCTCCGAAAAGGCCCTCGGTCCGCCGCCTCCTCGCGGGCGTCCTCATGTTCCTCCGCGGCGTCGCCCTCGCCCCCAGGCGCAACTACACGATCCTCCACGGGCTCAACGACGGCGCTATCGTCGCGCGCGCCATCGGCTGCGGCACGGTCCGCCGCCTCCCATACGTCGCAGACATCCAAAACCCCTTCTGCGCGCGAGCGCTATACCACGGCCTGTACGCCACGATCGCCCGAGCCCTCGAACGACACTCCCTGCGCCACTCCGGCGCAATAATCTTTCCCGACGAAGACGCCCTCGCCACATTCGACGGCCCCATCCCCAAAGCGCGCGTCTCCTTCATCCCCGACCCCCACACCGAGCTTTTCCCCGACGCCTTCACCTGTGCGGAGTTCGCCTCGGCCCTCGACCACATCTACGCCTACGTACTGCGATGAAAAAGAAGAAACAAGTCAAAAGACATGCCAAGGGTAGGAAAGGCAAGAAGACCTCCTCCTCGCCGATCCGACGCATAGCCCGCAACATCGCGATCGCCATCGCCGCGGCCTTCGCCACCCTCTGCGCCCTCGGCGCATGGTACGCAAGCCACAGCGCAGAATGGCTCGCGGAGAAGGGCTCCTCCCTCCCGCGCTTCGTCACCGCCCCGCTCCTGTACTTCGGCGACCGCGCGATCTACCTCACCGACGGCCTCGGCATCACCGGACGCGACGTCGTGTACGACTTCGACGAGCCTCCGCCCGAGGGCCGCGTCTTCTTCGCAGGCGCCCCCGTCCGCACCGGATCCCCCGCGCCCACAGACATCACAGTCCTCGACCGCGGCGAATTCGCCGTCGGCTGGTCGCAGTCCCTCGGACACGCCGTATGGGCCGCATACCACATCCCCCGCGAGGCCCGCTTTGAATCCGACAAGCGCCCCAGCTTCCGCAAGGACCCAGACGTCCCCGGCTCCCCCTCCGCCGCCGCATACGCCCAGACCGGCTACGACCGCGGGCACCTCGCCCCCAACCACGCCATCGAAACGCGCTTCGGCCCGGATGTCCAGCGCAAGACGTTTTACACAACCAACATCGCCCCCCAGCGCCCCGCCCTCAACCGCGGCGCATGGCGGCTAGTGGAACGCCTCGCCGCCGACCTCTGGACCGCGAAGTACGGCGAGCTGTGGATGCTCGTCGGCACGATCTCAAAGCCCCGCAACGAACCGGGCGAACGCCTCGCCGGAACAACCATCGACGTCCCCGAGGCGTTCTGGACCGTCATCGTCGCGCAGACCGACGACGGCGTGCGCGCGCTCGCGATCGTCCTCCCGCAGACGGCCGAATGGGACGCCTTCCCAGTCCACGGCATCGTATCCATCAACGACGTCGAGCGCCTCTCGGGGCTGGACCTCCTCCCCGAACTCCCATCGTTCATCGCGAAGCCCCTCGAGGCCGAGCGCCCCACGCGCCTCTGGCCCGTCCGCCTGCGCGACGTCTTCAGCCTCATCGCCCTGCGGTTCAGCAACTAATGAAACCTTGTTTGGCTCTTGCGCGCAAGGCTGATTTCTGATACACTCTTACAAGTCTTTGGGGCATCCCCTCGGACGACGACAGTTTCTCAACGCAAAACAAAAGAAAGGCAAGAAAGAATGGACACTAACAGACGCGACTTCCTCAAGAACGCCCTCTGGATGGGCGCGGCCGCCGCAACCGTCGGCTGCACCTCCGGCAAGGCGAAGACCTGCTCCGGCGCCGCCCCCGGCGGCAGCGGCTCGATGATGGGCTGGGCCGACAATCCGTTCAAGGAGCTCCGCGTGGGCGTCGTGGGTCTCGGCCGCGGCTCCCTCGGCCTCGACCTCGGCAGAATCCCCGGCGTCAAGATCACCGCCATCTGCGACATCACCCAGGCCCGCATCGACCGCGCCCTCAAGCGCTGCGCCGACCGCAAGATCCCCGCCCCCAAGATTTTCACCGGCTCCACCGAGGCGTGGAAGAGGATGTGCGAATGGGACCAGGTGGACCTTGTGTACAACGGCACCCCATGGGAGCTCCACGCCCCCATCGCCCTCTACGCCATGGAGCACGGCAAGCACGTCGTGATCGAGGTGCCGAGCGCGCTCACCCTCGAGCAGTGCTGGGCGCTCGTCAAGACGTCCGAGAGGACGCGCCGCCACTGCATGCAGCTCG
>CAMOHV010000120.1 GCA_946615275.1 uncultured Verrucomicrobiota bacterium
GCGCCCGCACGGCAGGGATCGTGGCGCCTAGAAGCCACCAGGAGACGACCGCCAGGGCGGCCGCCTCGCAAGTTATCTGCAGACCGAATGAAATCATCGTCTGCTATTATAACCTATTGGGCGGCGGCTGGCAAGGGCAAAACACGACAGGGCAAAACGTACCCACGGCGGTTGAACTTCGACCCCACCAATGATTTTTACCAGCTACCGTGCGGAGGGCGGACGGTTGAATCCTCCGCGTCGCACCCAGCAGCTACTGCATTCGCAGCCGTTCTCCACGGGACGGCCACACGTGCCGTCGACGAACTGCAGCCTTCAGAACCCGTGTTCGCCGTCAGTCCACAAGTCCCCCAAAATTCTCCATTCTCCATTCCCGCCCATGCCCCTGTCGTTCTTCGGCACGACGGTCAGCGCAATTCCCAGAATCACACCCACAAGGGCGATCTCCCTCCGCAGTGAAAACTCGTTGAACCTTAATCCCTCACTTTACATGCCCCATATCCTGTTATATCTCACACAGAGGCGCAGAGAGCGCGGAGTTTAAGAGGATATCTAGTTTGATTCAATCTTTACCTCTTTTTACCAATTGGATGAAACACACTCTTTGATTTCTTCTCTTCATGACTTTCATTCCTCCTGGCGCGCAGACGCCTGCCACCATTGGCTTCGCCGCACTGCGGCATTTCCGGGCGCGGCTACTGTGGTGCCAGTTCCAGCTGGCATGGATCTTCTGGCTCCTCGTCCGGCCCGTCGAGGCCGTTCCACCTGCCGTGGCGCGTGAACAGCCGAGGTGCGCCATGCCCTTCAATGGAAAATGGGGAAGTCCAGCAAAACGCAGGTATCTACTTGGAGCTGGTAGTTCCCCAAAATCGCCCCCGTCCTCCATCCACCCTACGCACTAAGCACTAGGCACTCCGCACTACGCGTATATCTCGCGCAGGCGGCCGGTCTGCGAGGCGGGCGGAAGCACGCTCATCTTGAGTCCGCGCGGATTGGGCAGCTGGCCATCGGGGTCCACTCCACACATCTCGCAGATGGAGCCGAGGAAGTCTACGGGCGAGACGGGGCGCTCGGCTACGGCGGAGGTCGTCGCGTCAGACTTCCCCACCACGCATCCGCCGCGGAAACCGCCTCCCGCGAGAAGCGCCGAGAAGCACTTGCACCAGTGGTTGCGCCCGCCGTTCCACGGAGCGTCGCGGTCGATCTTCGGCTTGCGCCCAAACTCGCCGCTCATCCACACGATGGTGGAGTCCAGAAGTCCCTTCGCCTTGAGGTCGGCGAGAAGCGCGGAGACGGCCTGGTCCATGTCCGCCGTCGTGCGGCGCATAGTCTCGAAATGGCGCTTGTGGGAATCCCAGCCGGGCACGTTGATGGTGATGTACGGCACGCCGTACTCCACGAGGCGGCGCGCGGCGAGGCAGGACTGCCCGATCATGGTGCGTCCGTAGCTGTTGCGCACGGAGGCGGGCTCGAGCGAGAGGTCGAACGTCTTGGCGGCGTTTCCGGAGATGACCTTGCGCGCGGCGACGCCGGCGGCGTCGAACTCGTCGTGCGCTGACGAAGGGTCGAGCTTCGCGAGCGCGGCGAAGCGGGCGTCCACCTGCTCGTGCGTGAGGCCGCCCGGCGGCACTATGCCGTCAACGACGAACCGCGGCGCCATGGGGCTGCCGCCCGTCACGAGCGGCGCCCACTCCTCGCCAAGGAAGCCCACCTCGGAGAATCTGCCCTTCGCCCTCGTGAGGATCACGAACGGCGGGATGTCGCCGCCATACTCCTTCGCCTTCATCATGGAGAGCGTCGCACCGATGGCGGGATACGTCTCGCCGCCGCCAGGGTTGCGCCCTGTCTGCATGAGGTACGTGGCGGTCTCGTGCCCGAAGTGCGGATGCGTCATGGAGCGCACCACGCTGAAGAGGTCGGCGCAGGCGGCGAGCTTGGGGAGCCACTCGTGTATCTCCATGCCCTTGGCGGCTGTGGGGATGGAGGATAGGCCGTTGTTGTAGTCGAAGCCCGCGTCGGGCTTGGGGTCGAATGTCTCGAGCTGGCATGGGCCGCCCCAGAGCCATATCTCTATCACGCTTTTAGCTGGTTTCATGTCAGCACCTGTAGAGGAATTCCCTTGTGTTCAGTAGGCACCACGCAAGGTCGCGGGGCGCGAGTTTGGCGGCTTCCACCGTCCTGCGCTCGGCGGACGTCGGGGAACGGCCGAGGAACTTGCGGTAGAGGAGCCCGACGCGCTCGTTCGGCTTCATCTTCGAGAACCACGGGCGCGCCGTCATGCGCGATATCCGGTCGTAGAGCTTGCCGGAGTTGAAGAGATAGAGCCGCTGCTTGGCGGTGACGGAGTTGTCGCGCTCGGAGAGCTCGCCGCTGTCGCGCGCGGGGCGCCCGAAGAGGAGGAGGAACGCGTTGGCGATCGAGCCGTCCTCTATCAGGATCGAGCGGCGGTCCGGGGGGAGGAACGTGAACGGCTCGGGTGCTATGGACTGGTAGTCGCGGCCGGAGCCGGTGATGTCGCAGATGGCGTCGTCCAGCACCTCGGCGTCGAGCCTGCGGCGCGGGAAGCCGCCCGTCACGCTGCCGCGCGCGTAGGCGCCGGAGAGGACGACGGCCCTCACGAGGGGCTTCAGGCGGTAGCCGCCCTTGCGGAAGACCTCGACGAGCTCCTTCTCGTCGGGCCTGGCCGCGCCCTCCTTCGGCTCGCCGAACATCCAGTGGAGGACGCGCTCGACGGGCGCGGCGGCGAAGCGGTCCGCGAAGGGCCCCGTGAGAAGATGCACGAAGTCGGCTGGCGCGGGCCCGTCGCCCGGCTCCACCCACACGATCTCCTCCTTCCACTCGCGCGTGCCCTTGTAGGAGACGCGCCTGAAATAGTCGGCGAACTTGTCGGACGCCTTGCCGAGGAACGTGAGCGACGCCACTTCGGAGAGCCCTTCAGGCGTGCGCTTCGCGCTCGCCCTGAGGAAGTTCGCCTCCGGCACGCGGAAGTTGGACCCCTCGGCGCCGAGGAGCGCTGCGGCGAAATGGTTCCACGGCTCGTCGTTCTTCACGAACTCGCGTATGCGGCGGTGGTATACGTACACCGCGTTGGGCCAGAGGTTGATGGGGAACTCGCTCTTCACGCGGAGGATGTCCGCGTAGCGCATGCTCCAGTAGTCGGCGAAGCCGTCGGAATCAAGGAGCGAATCGACGAGATGCTCCTTCTTCGCCGGGTCGCGCGACTCCTCGTAGCGGCGCGACTCCTCTGGGGTCGGGATGCGGCCGCAGATGTCAAGGTAGAGGCGGCGCGCCATCGTGGAGTCGGTGGCGAGGCCGTCTGCCGTCTCGAGCGGGCCGTGCCCCCCCTTGCCGGGCGTCGCCGCGCCGCCCTTCGCGGAGGCGCAGCCGCCGGCGAGCGACGCAATGGCCGCGAGCGCGGCCGCATCGCCCAGGAACTCTCGTCTGGTAAATTCCATTCGCTTTGCCTTTCGGGAGGTGGTCGCGTCACCTGCGGGGCGTGTCGGGGCAGTCGAGGTCGCCGAAGCAGTACTGGAGGCCGGCGAGCATGTGGAGGAGGCGGGGCTTGTCTATGAACGCGCGCTTGTCGTGCCCGAAGGAGGTGTAGAAGACGCGCCCCTCGCCGTAGCGGCGCACCCAGGAGACGGCGAAGTCGCGGTCGGCGCGGAGCTTGTCCGCGCCGCGGCTCTTGGCCCAGCGCTCGGCGGCGTCGTTGGTGGCCTTGTCGGAGAGGTCCATCGAGATGAGCACGCGGTCCTTCTCGCGCGAATAGGCGGGGGAGGAGTGCATGTAGATCTCGTCGCTGATCTTGAAGGAGGCGGGGAGGTCCTTGAACGGCGCCATGAGCGGATGGGAGGCCTCCTCGTTCTTCATGAGCCAGTTGCCGCCGGCCATCCAGGGATGGCCCCAGAAGAGGCCGCCGTTCATGTCGGCGACCACGGGGCTGTCGTAAAAGGAGTCCACGGCGGAGTGGATGAGGCAGAGGCCCCTTCCGCCCTTCACATACTCGACGAGGGCCTTCTCGATGGCCGGGAAGCGCTTCACGCTGATGAAGGTGCTGTTGTTGATCGCCACGGCGTCGTACTGGGCGAGCTTTGCGGCGTCGCCGAGGACGGACACGTCGGCCGTCACGTCCAGCGAGAACGCGCCCGTCTTCTTCGCGGCGATCTCGAACGCGCGGTTGCCGTAGGCGAGCGCGTCGTTGTGGCTGTAGCCGAACGCGCGCGTCACCATGAGCGCCCTGCGCGGACGCTTCGGCGCGGCCGGGAGGCCGCCCGCCACGATGTCCTCGATCTTCGTCTCGTCCTGAGGCGTGACGGCCACCCACGGGATCGGCCACTGCCATCCGCCCACGGGGAAGGCGGTCATCATCGAGAAGCGCTTTCCGGCGGCGGCGTAGCTCCAGACGATGCGCTTGTCGCGAGTCACCTCGAACGCCGTCGTGCGGCTGCCGTCCTCAACGCCGTTCGCGTATGTGCCAACGACGATGTTGCCGTTCTTCTGCTCCCAGATGCCGCAGAGGTTTGCGAGCTTGAGCTCGGGGGCGTCCTCGCACTTGAACTGCCAGGCGACCTTGTGGTCCGGCGTGTACTCCGTCACGGCGTCGAGGTGCGAGACGAGCGTGTTGCCGTTTGCGCGGCGCAGGCAGTCGAAGGTGATCTTCGCGGGCACGTTCTGCTCCCAGACGAGCTTGCCGGACTTGTCGTACTCGCGCACTATGTTCGCGGTGGAGCAGCACACAAGGTACGTCCCCTTGTCCGTCTTGCGGATCATGCGGTAGTGGTGGTGCGGGCCTCCGGGGATCTTGCCCTCGGCGTTGGTGGGGTCGCCCTTGAACTTCACGACGGGCTCCCACGTGCCGGCCTTGAGCTCGGTGATGTAGTCCGTGCCGTTCTCGGCCACGACGATGTTGCCGTTCTTCAGCACCTCGAAGCCGAACACGCCCTCCTTCTCGCAGGGTTTGTAGACTAGCTCGTCCTTCCCCGAGACGATGTCGATGCGGCGCAGGTCGCCGTTCGAGTAGTACACATGCTCGCCGTGCTTCCACACGCGATGGATGTTGCCGCAGCCCGACTTGTTCCAGGCCACGCGCCCGTCCGGCGCCACAAGGAACGCGCGGCCCGCGCCGCACACGAGAAGCGGCTGGCCCATGCTGCCCTTGATCGGCGAATCCGCCGAAACCAACCCCGCCGCGACCGCGGCGAGCGCGAGAAACTTCATTTTCATGCAAGACTCCTTTTTTGGATGCGAATTGATTATAGCATATTTCCGCCGAGGATGGTAGATGCTTCCCCAGAAACCAGAAACGGTGAAAAGACAGAGTGAATGCAACCCCTCTGCGAAGCGGGGGTTGCATTC
>CAMOHV010000121.1 GCA_946615275.1 uncultured Verrucomicrobiota bacterium
CCCTTGCCGTCGCCGCGGAAGTTCATCACGCCAGCGCCGGTGAAGCAAGAATGCGCGTTCGCGGCCACTCCGGACGCGCCCCACGCGCCAAGCGCCGCCTTGCGCCACTTGCCGTTCTCGTCCTCGAGGTAGAGGAACTCCATGTCCTGCGAGACGCCCGCGTCGAGCTGCACCTTGCCGGACGTGCCGTAGGGGACGTACAGGGACGTGCGGCGCGAGAACGTTCCCGCATTGTAGCTTCTGCCGGAGCCGGTGGAGCCGCGCGGGACGCGCAGCACGCCGCCCGCGATCGTCAGCGACGTGCAGTTCGTCCAGCTGCCGTCCGCCCCGAAGGTCAGAGTGCCGTTCTTCACGGTCAGCTCGCCGGAGGAGGTCGATGCGCCGCGCAGCGTCACCTGCACGTTCGCCGTGGGCTCGTAGGAGAAGGAGGCCTGGCCCGTGAACCTGACGAAGAACTTCCTTGCCGCAGAACCGGCATAGTGGAACGTTCCCGGCCCGTCGCTGTGGATCCGGGGGTTGCCAGCCGTCGCCCACGCATTGGACTGCGAGGGGGTGAAAGTGTCGACGTCCGACGTGACGAGGTCGGTAAGGCGCTGGTCATTGCCGCAGAGGTCCAGCGTTCCGCCGCCGCCGGTGTATGCTACGCCGAGCGTGAGCTTGCCGGAATACAGCGCGTACGGAACGGTCGTCTTCAGAATGGAGCTGGCCGCGACGAGCGCGCTGCCGCCAAGGACATTGGTGCCCACGCCCAGCTCGGCCACTGAGTTGCCGGCGTCCATCCAGAGATTGAGCCCTGCGCTCGGCACGTTCGTGAACACCGTCACGCCCAACGACCCGCTCGGGATGAACAGATTGGCGAAGGACGAGCCGCCTGCCACCACTAAGCGCGATCCGGCGTTCATGGCATATCGGACGTTGCTCTGCTGCACGGAAATGAGGTTCGTGAAGACGGTCGTGGTGTTTGCGGCGAAGGACATGCAGCTCTGGTCCATTCCTGACAGCTGCATCGCGCGCCCGAACGTTCCGCCGCTGAAGTTGAGATGGGCGTTCTTGTTCGGGTTTTGAAGGATGTATTTGCCGGAGCTGGAGCTGCCGAGGGCGTTTTCGCTCAGCACGTTCACGGTACCGGAGGTCTGCACGAAGTCTGCGGTGAAGTCCGAGTTGTCGCCGCCAAGGTGGATGGTGGAATCGCCGCCGAAGTTCACGTGGGCGATCGACGAATACGAGGATATCGAATTGGTGAGGTAGATCGCCGCGGCAGTGCTAGAGCCGCGCCGGAAGTCCCACGTCTGCTCCGCCATCGTCCTGATGGGGAGCGCCATGTCGAGGACGCCCGTGTAGCCCGGCGAGTTGCCAATGAAGGACACGCCGCCCTGGTAGAGGTCGAACCGCGAGCCCGCCGCCCCTTCGAAGCGGAACGACCTGCCCGACTCCTCGGGCACCACGTCGATGCCCTTGAAGCGGACGATGCCCGAGGCCGTGGCGCGCGTTCCGGCGGCGAAATGCGCGAGTGTCTCGCCGGAGACGAGGTCCGGCGTCGCGTCGCCGTCCCAGTTCGCGTCGGTGGAGATGCCTGTGTCCGCCCCGCCGCCCGCGTCCCACGTCGCGTCCACGGTCGTGGGTTCGGACACCGGCAACACGATCGTGCCCGTGCCGTCGATCTCGTCCAGGACCACGTCGACAGGTCTCGCCGCGTTGCGTCCGCCGTAGGTGAGGCCGCCAGTGTAGGAGGTCGTGCCGATCTTGAAAGAGGTGAAGCCGAGGTCGCCGTATATCTCCAGCGCGGCGCCTTCGCCGAGTGTCACGGCAGCGGCTGGGCCGACGGACGACGTGGCGTCCATCCTGAACGCCGCGCCCGAGGCGACGGTCAGCTCCGTGATGTTCGGCGCGGCAGTGCCGTCCACGAACTTCACAGTGCCGGCGGAGACGGTTATGGCGCCGGTGGTGTTCCATGTGGTGTTGGACACGATGAACGTCCTGTCGGCCGTAGGCGCCCAATCGAGCGAGGCCGCGCCGTTGAACTGTCCGGAGAAATGGTTGTCCCCGGAGCCGGAGATGGTGAGGGTGGCCTTGCCAGAGGACTTCACGCCGTGCGTGCGCGCGGTGAAGGAGGTGTTCTGGTCGTGGAGCGACGTGATCTGCTGGTCGAAGCCGTTGAGGTCGATCCATCCGCCGGTCCCCGTGCCGCCGTAGTAGTGCTCCACGTTCGCGAGCGCGCCCACGACGCCGGCCTTCAGCGTGGACGCCGAGAGCATCGCGCGCGGGTAGACGTTTCCGGGCGCGTTGAACTGGAACGTGCCGCCGCCGTCGCCGTAGATGTAGTTGGGGCTCCAGGATATGGGCGCCTCGAAGATGTGGGTGCCGCCGTTCTGGATGGTGATGTTGCCGCCAGTCCCGGTCTTGTCGCACTTGCCGAGATAGCGGATGGTGTTCCCGCCGCGGAGACGGCACTGGCCGTCGAACTCGATGTCGCCCTTGAACGTGACGTTCCCGTACACCTCGAACGTGCCGGCGTTCTGCGTCTCGCCTGCGGCGACGATCTTGTTTGAGATCACGAAGTCGTCCACGGACTTGCCGTAGCCGCTGACGTAGAGGAAACAGTATGTGGCGCCATTCACGACAAAGCTTTTGCCCATATCGAGCTGGCCGGTGCCGAGCGCGCCCGGAGACTGCACGTAGAGGACTCCGTTCGTGTAGTACGTACCGCCGGTGTAGGTGTTCTCGGCCTTCAAAACGAGGTTCCCGTATCCAGTCTTCACCAGGCGGCCGGGACCTGTGATAGAGCCTGTGATGGTGACACCCTTGCGCGAGACGGACGGCATGAACCACACCTCGCCCTCCTCCAGGACGAGCGGCGCGGAGATGGTGCAAGCTTCCGTCACGCCGCTTTCCGTGGCAAGCCCGCCCCACGCGCCGGCCTGCAGGGATATGGCCGAGCCGGAGAGGGTCCAGCCGCCTGCGCCGATGAACGTCAACGACTTGAGGGAGATGCCTGGGATGTCGTTCACGGTCGTCGCGCCCACGCGCACGTCGTCGCCGTCGGCCGGGGCCGTGCCGCCCCAGTTGCGCCCATCGCTCCATGTGGAGCCGTCGCCGTCGCCCGTCCACGTCACTGTGCGCGCCTCGGCGCCAAGAAAGAAAAAAGCCACAATCACTGTGGACGCCACGGCAAGACGACGGAACATCCACTCCTCTAAAAGATTACTTACAGTTTGCATAGTTGCATGATACCATATTCAGAGAGCCCATGCAACCCGAAAAATCCTGGGGAATTTCACCCAAGCGCGTTCTCTGAAAGCCCGATGAGGCGCAGGGGGTTGTCGCGGCCCACGGCGCGGCACTGCTCCGGCGTCACCCCGATGCGGCTCTGGAGCATGTCCATCATCCTGGCCATCGGCGTGGTGGCGCCCACAAGGCATTTGCGCTCGGGGTTCCAGAGAAGGCCGTTCGGCTCGAGACGCGCGATGGCGCCGCTCACCTCGTAGTCGCCCGGCGGCATGCCGGCGGGGTACTGCGCGTCGGAGACGGCCACAAGGCGGTCCAGGGGGACGGCGCGGAAATACAACTTGAGCATCGTGTCGGGCAGATGGTGCCCGTCCGGGATGAACATCACCGTTGCGCGGTCGTCGGCCAGGGCCGAGAATATCACGTTGTCGTGGCGCGGAATCATGTTGGGGAGGCCGTTGCCGAGATGCGTGAACGCGCGCGCGCCCGCGGCTAGGCACGGTTCCAGCTCGGCGGGCGTGGCGGCCATCTGGTGCCCGAGCGAGACTGTGATGCCGCGCGCGGCGAGCTCGCGCACGAAATCGGGCATGCCCGGGATCTCGGCCGCGACGTTCACCATGCGCACGAGGCCCTCGGCGGCGTCCTGGAACCTGTCGAAGAGCGCGATGTCAGGCGCATGCACCCATTCGGCGGGATGCGCGCCCACGGCGCCGGGTACGGGGGAGATGAACGGGCCCTCGAAGAAGAAGCCGAGGATGCGGCGGGCGCACTCGGCGTCCGCCTTGCGCGCGGCCACGAGCGTGCGCACGTTCTCTATCACCACCTCCGGCGAACCTGTGACGAGCGTCGGCATGAACGCCGCCGTGCCGTCGTCGGCGAGGCGGCGCACAACGGCCTTCACCGCATCAACCGTGAGCCCGGGAGAGTTGAAGTCAACTCCGCCGTAGCCGTTTATCTGGAGATCTATCCAGCCTTGCATGTCGTTCTTCACTTGTCGTTCCTTTCCTTCATCTGAAAAGCCATAAAGCCAGCCCCACCACCAGTGGCATCGTGGCCATGGAGACCAGCGTGGTGCCGGAGACGATGCCGGTGGCCGTGGAGACGTCGCGCTCAAGACGCGCCGCGACGACTGTGGTGAGCGCGCCCACCGGCGCGGCGGACGCCGTGGCTATCGCGGCGCACATCGTGGTGTCCAGACTGAACCCCGCCGCCAGAAGCGCCCACATGCCGCCCACCATCAGCACGGGCACGGCCACAAGGCGAAGCGCTCCCGCCACATACGCCTGCACGGAACGGAGAACCGGACGGAAGTCGGCGTCGGCAAGATACCAACCAGTCATGATCATGGCGAGCGGCGTGTTGAGGTCGGACAGCATCCTCACAGGCTCGCCCACGATCGGCGGCAGCTTCATGGACAGGAGGAAGAACGGCAGCCCCAAAGCCACACCCACCGTACCGGGATTCACCAGAAACGATTGCACCCGCACGCCCTGCGCATCCCCCCGCATCACCATCACGCCCCAGCTCCAGCACAGGAGATTGAACATCACCACGTACACTGCGCCGAAGAACACGCCCCTCGGCCCCAGCAGCGCATACTCAAGCGGCAGCCCCATGAATCCGGCGTTTGAGAACATCACGGCGAACCTCAGAACGCCCCTCTGCGCCTCTACGCCGCCGCGGACGAAAAGGTACGCCAGCGCGCAGCCCAGCGCATGGGCCGAGAACGACATCGCCACCGCCCAGCCCAGACCCTCCAAAAGAGCACGGTCGAACGGGCGCTGGAACACATGCACTATGAGCGCCGGCGTGACCACCAGCACCAGAAGCTCCGTAAGGCCCCTCACGGCCTCGCGCGAAATCACCTTGAGGCGATGGCACGCCGCACCCACTCCCATCAGGAGAAAGAGAATCACCACCTGGCGCGCCACTATGCAGAAACTCTCAAACATAGCGGCAATCCTTCCCCTTCGACACGACGCGGCTGGTGGCGCGGGCGATGAGCCACCAGGCGGACGGCAGCGCGAACACGAGCGCGAAGGCCACCGCGCCCACCGCCCCCTCTACCACGACCCGGACCGGCAGGACGAAGTAGTGCGGCAGCCCCGGCCACATTCCGCCCG
>CAMOHV010000122.1 GCA_946615275.1 uncultured Verrucomicrobiota bacterium
GTGTAGCCCTGCGCGACGCGCTCCTTGAGCGCGCGGCCCATGTCGCGGCCGCCGCCCTCGCTGTCCGTGTCGCAGTAGACGCGCACCCGGTCGCGGAACCTCCCGCCGAGGAGCTGCCAGACGGGTACGCCCCAGAACTTGCCGGCGATGTCCCAGCACGCCAGTTCGATCGCGCACACGCCGCCGGCCTGGCGGGAGTCGCCGCCGAACTGGCGGATGCGGCGGAAGACCTTCTCGACATTGAGCGGGTTCTCGCCGAGGATGCGGCTCTTGAGCATCGCGGCGTAGGTGCGCGACGACGCGTCGCGCACCTCGCCGTAGCCGACGAGGCCGTCCTGGTTGGTGTAGAGCTTCACGAGCGTGCAGCGCTTCGGCGCGCCGTCGATGTCCGCGAAGCGGATGTCGGTGATCCGGAGGTCGGAGGGGTTCATGGTCAAGATGGTTCGGTGGTTCGGTGGTTCGATGGTTCGGATGGTTGGGATGGTCTCGATGGTCATTCAACCATTCAACCTTTTCAACCCTTTAACCCTTCCGCGCGGCGCGGGCGGCCGCCCGTGCCGTGGCGGCGTTCGCGGCGATGGCGTCCCAGTCGCCGGCGGCGATGAGCTTGGCGGGGGCGATCCACGAGCCGCCGCAGGCGGCGACGAGCGGGTCGGCGAGCCATTCGGCGGTGTTGTCGGCCTTGAGGCCGCCAAGCGGGAGGAAGCGGATGCCGAGGTGCTTGTAGGGGGCCGCGAGCGTGCGCAGGCCGGCGAGACCGCCCGCGACGGACGCGGGGAAGAACTTCAGGAGCCGCGTGCAGCCGAGCGCGTAGGCGCCCTCGATCTCGGAGGGCGTCATCACGCCCGGCGCGAACGGCAGGCCGAGGTCCGCGGCGGCGCGGACGACGTCCGGGTTGAAGCCGGGGGCGACGGCGAACGCGGCGCCGGCGTCCTTCGCCTCGCGGACCTGCGCGGGCGTGAGCACGGTTCCGGCACCGACGATCACCTCGGGGACCTCGGCCACGATGCGCTTCAGCGCCTCAAGGGCGCGCGGGGTGCGGAACGTCAGTTCGATCGCGTCCACGCCGCCGGCGAGCAGCGTGCGGGCGAGCGGAACGGCGCGATCGGGGTCCTCGACCACGGCGACGGCGACGTTGCCGCCGCGGGCGATGCGGTCGATGAGAGAGGTGGGGAACAGGTCGTTCATGGTTTGGATGGTCTTGATGGTTGGAATGGTCTTGATGGTTGGAATGGTCGGGAATGGATTTGTGTCAATCTTGCCAATTCTGCCAATGGTGTCAAGGATGCCAATGGCAACAATCAGCCTCCCTCGCACTGCTTTGCAGTTTCAAGCAAGAGCCCGGGGAGGGCCGGATCCTTGCGGGAGTCGGCGGGGACGACGAAGGTGAGCGCGGCGAACACGGCGCCGTGGCCGTCGCGCACGGGGGCGGAGAGCGCGGCGAGCGGCCAGTCGAGGATGCGGTCGCGCATGCACCAGCCGCGATCGCGGACGTCCGCGAGGGAGCGCAGGAGGAACGGCAGGTCCGTCTTCGAGCGCGGCGCCGCGCGGAAGAGGGCGCGTGCGTCGGCGTCGGAGAGATCGGCCAGAAGGGCCGCGCCGGACGAGCCTTCCGTCACGGTGAACGCGGCGCCTTCGCGCCCTGTCGCCTGGATCGGGCTGTCCGGTTCGGCACGGGCGGCGACGACCTGCTCGAAACCGCGCCGCAGGGAAAGCTTGCAGGCGATGCGGCGCGTCCGGGCAAGGCGGTGCAGAATCCCGCGGGCATGCTCCAGCCGGTCCAGCGGCCCGCGCAGCGCTGCGGCGACCGGCAGCAGACCGCCCGCCAGAATCCAGCGCCCGCGCCCCTCCTTCCGTACCCATCCCCGCACGTCGAGCGAACGGAGGATGCGGTAGCACGTGCTCGGTGAAAGCGACAGAAGCCGCGCGAGGGCGGCCTGGGCGAGCCCGTCCGGCTCGGCGGCGAGCCGTTCGACCACCGCCGCCGCCGCAACGACGGAGGGGATCGAATTGTTCAAATCTGAACAGGACTCTTTTCTCATCTGAACGAGTCAAAAACTACCACATCGCCCCGGACGGAGTCAAGCGCGAAAAGCAGGAAACGCCTACCGGAAGTAGAAGAGCGTCCCGGAAAAATCGTTGTAGGTGACAAGGACGTGGCCGTTCGCGTCGATGGCGACGCCGGCGGCCAGCGACCTCGGCGCGGTGGCGTTCGTGAGGAGCGTCACCGTGCCGCCGCCGGCGCGGCGGGCGGCGCGCAGGGCCTCGGCGAGCGAGTCGTAGCGGATGCCGCCGAACTCGGCGACGGCGGCGTTCGCGAGCGTGCCGCGCAAGGAGGCGATGCCGAGCGGCCCCAGCGCCTTGACGCCCGCCAGCCCGCTCTTCGTCGCGTCCGATGGGGCGAACCACTCGGCACCGGTCGTAGTGTCGGAAAGCGTTGTGAACGCCGCTCCGCCGTCTTCGCTCACGGAGAGCCGGACGAGCGGCGAGGTCGCATCGGCGAAGTCGCCTTCGAGGCGCACGACGTAATCGGTGCCAACTTGCGGCGCGAACCCGCCGGAAAGGAGCCGCCATCCGCCGCCGAGGAAGGCCGCCCAGAGCGCGGCGTCGCCCATGGGGAGCGGGACCAGGGTGCCGGGCACCGCAACGGGGCCGACATTGGTGGCGACGTTTGGCGACGAAAGATTGGGAATCTCCAGCACCTGGTAGGTGATGGTCGCGCCGGCTGCCGCATTGACCGTGGAATTCCGCAGTCTGTCCCCATGCCGGGAAAGCGCATCACGCCGGTTGCTCACGGGGACAGACTCTGCACCGCGACGCCTCTGCGCGGAACGATGTTTCGCGTGGCGTAAGGGGATGCATAGGCATCTTCTGCTTTCCCCGAATGGAAGGGACAGACTTCAACATCCCCTGGCACGTTCTGAAAGGGCCTTGCACTATCTCTCAACGCGGCCGTCGTCGGAGACATCGGGGCCGCCGCCGGCGCGTTCGCGTTCTTCGAGATCGCGGAAGAGTCGCATCAGGTCGCGCGTGGAGCAAATGCCGAACCAGACGGTTGAGACGGCCCCGACGATGCATGAGACAACCACGGAGACGGCGAAGAAATAGGCGCCCCACCACGATTCCGGCTGCGGTGGCACAATCCCCGTTTCTCCCAGGAAGTGCCATGCCACGTTCCCAAGGAAGCAGACGCAGAAGCCCCAGCCAAAGGAGTAGAGGAACACCGACCAGGCCAGCGCCTTGTCGCCACGCGTGTAGTTGCGGTCGATTCCAATGATGCGGGTAAAGAGGCGTTTCGCGCAAGTTTGCGCGACCCCGGCGGAGACGCCGGGGTGCAAAACCTTGCCGCTATCCGCAGGCCGCCCGCCTTCCTTGGCGGCGTCTGCCCACTTTCCCCTGTGCAGCAGACGGTCCATGTCGAAAGGTTTCCGGCAGGTGGCGAGCGACACGGCGACGTAAAGCAGCATCGCGAAAAGCTGGTTGGCGACGCCCACTTCCACAGAGTTGATCGGGAACTTGTCAGGCGTCAGCTCCCAGTGGACCCAGGGTTCGAAGGGCGAAGACAGGACGCGCAGGATCGCGTCCAGCATTGGCCCCCACCCGTGCGACGCGATCCACGGGTAGAGAACCGGCACCCAGAGTTTCTGGGCGACGATGGCGGCGATTCCGGCGGAGGCCCCGGCAAGAAGCGAAACAAAGGCCGCCTGGGTTGTCCCGCGCCTCCAATACAGACCGAGGGTGATCACGGGGCCGGCGGCTGTCCAGATTGCCCCGGTGATTGAGAAGAACATGAAAATGAAATCGACCTGTCCGAACTCCAAGCTGAAGGCGAAGGCGGCCGCCGCGACGGCGCAGATCGCTATGCGCAGATTCCAGATTTGTCGGCGCGGCGTCCAAGGTCTCTTGCGTAGCGGCAGGATGCAGTCCTGGACGATGACGCTGGCCCAGCCGTGAAGGCATGTCGTATCCGTGGAGAGCGTGAGGAACGCCGCGAGGGCGCAGAATAGACCGACGAGCCCGGTGGGGAGGATGGCGCGGATGGTGGCGGGGACACGCTGCTGGGCGAAAATGGTGGCGAAGGTCTGGTTGCGGGAGCGCCGGCTCGCCCAGAGCGCCTTTTCGGTGTCGGGCATGGCCTGGATTTCGGCCTCCGTCCTCGCGCCGCCGAGGGCGTCCGACGCAGCTTGCAGGTAGGGGTCGGCCGTTTCCTCGCGGAAGCGGTCGGCCTGCGCCTTGCGATCGGGAAGGTCGCGGTATTCCGCCTGGGTGGTGAAGCGATCCCGCAACCCGACGGCGGCGAACGCTGCGTGGACGGCGTCGGCCTCGCCATCGGGGACGGAGCCTCGCGGCGCGGCGAACGCGACGTCCTCGTATGCCTTGGCGGCGAGCGCGGCGCGTGTTTCGGCGGATTCGCGCGCGAAATTCGGTGAATTGTGGAACGAATAGGCGATGACGCCCAGAAGGACGAACATCGTGTTGCAGAAGCCCCAGCGCCAGGTGCCGAGGACGGATCCCATCTTGGCTTCATGGGCGTCGCGCGCGGCGCTGTCATAGCCGCGACTTCCCCAGGTGAGGCGGTTGAATACAAGTCCGAGCACACCCGAGCATACGTAGAAGACGTTGAAGTCACGCAGGTCGTATGCGTCGAAGGGGTTGAGGAAGCTTGAGCCTTCTGGTCGCGCGCAGAGCGCGGGGAGCAAATCCTGGCTCCACGAGAAGCGCCAGAGGAGCCATACGACAACGGCGAGGTAGATCGGGTAACTCAGTATCCCTTGAATGCAGTCGGTCACCATGATTGTGATTTGTCCGCCGGCGCACGCGACGAAGCACGCGAGCGCAAGGGCGGCGAGCATCAGCGCCGCGAATGTGGAGCAGTGGAATCCGAGGATCGTGAACGACACGGGAAGCCGCATGAAATACATCAGGAAGCGCGCGCTTACGGCAGGGAATATCGCGTAGTTGAGGACGCCGTAGAACGCCTGGAGAAAACTCGCCGTCGTGCGGAAGGGCCGGCTGTAGCGCATTTCGAAGAACTGCCCCAGCGTCATCGCCCGCGTTTCGCGAAAGCGGTAGTTGCAGAAGCCGACGAGGCCGAGCGCCATGCCCAGAGGGCCAAGGATGTTGCCCCAGAAGCCGTATGCGAAGCCGCTATTGTAATAGACTTCCAGGCTGCCGGCCACGGAGACAAGGCCCAAGGCGGCCTCGCCGGACGCGACGCACAGAACGTAGCGGCGGGCGACACGCCCGGCGGAGAGGAAGTCGGCCACGCCGTGGACGTAGCGCTGCGCCCTGAGGGCGGCGAGGACGACGAC
>CAMOHV010000123.1 GCA_946615275.1 uncultured Verrucomicrobiota bacterium
TTTTTTCGTTTTGGGTATTGCCAAATGGGCGAAATTAGATTATCCTTATTACTTGTGAAAGCCCCCGGTGTGTCGTGGGCTCTCCGCAATTGTCTTTAAAAGCAAGGAAACAGAAATATGAACAAGGCTCTGCACGCGCTAGTCTACCTGATCCTCGCCGTCTCCGGCGTGGCGTTGTTCTTTGAGATGAACCTCTTCGACAAGAAGGCTCTTCTCGCGGACCGCAACCGCCAGTTGGAGGACTATCTGGTGAAGATATCGCATACGCTGGAGAAGGCCGATGCCGCCAAGCCCGCCACGCTCCCCGAGGCGAAGAAGGACATCTCGCCCATCGAGGCCAAGGAGGTGGAGGTGCCCGAGACGGAGAACCTTCTCGAGGACTACCCTGTCCAGCTGGAGGAGGCAAACCTCGAGACGCTCAAGTGGGACGACAAGGAGCGCATCCAGATGCGCCAGCTCTACAAGCTCGACGGCGAGGGCAAGAAGATCCCCGACGCCGCCAACCCCGGCGACTTCGTGAAGAAGGGCTCCGGCACCGCGGCCGAGCTCCTCGACACGCTCTTCGACCGCGCCAAGGCCCAGCAGGCCAAGCTCAACCTCACGCGCGCCGAGCTCGCCGCCTCCCGCACCAAGCTCGAGGCCCTCGCCGCCGACTTCAATAAGCTCAAGCCCCCGGCCCGCGCCGACAAGATCCTCATCGAGGAGCTCAAGGCCAAGATCGCCCAGCTTGAGAGCGACAAGGCGAACCTCGAGGACCAGGTGAAGAAGCTAAAGGGCCAGATCGAGGATCTCAACGCCGAGGTCACGTCGCTCAAGGACGAGGTGACGCAGGCCAAGGAGGAGACGGAGACCGTCAAGGAGGATCTCGCAAAGGAGAAGAAGCTCACCGATCAGCTCAAGAAGCTCCTTCAGCAGCAGCGCCCGGTCGCTGCTGCCAGCAACGGCGCCGTCACGTCGCTCACCGCCGGCAACAAGGGCAAGCTCGTGGAGGCGAACAACAAGTACATGTTCGCCGTCATCGAATTCGACGACGAGGCGATCAAGGAGCTGCTCGGCCCCGAGCGCCAGAACGCCCTTCCGCTTCTCGAGCTCGGCATCCGCCGCAAGGGCGCGAACGGCGACGTGTACGTTGGCCGCCTCCGCCTCCGCCAGGCTGTGGCCGGCAAGAACTTCGTGATCGCCGACATCCTCGGCGATTGGCAGCAGGTCCCCGCGGAGCCTGGCGATGTCGTCTTCGCTGAATAAAGTCTCCGCGTTCGCGTTGGCCGCTCTGCTCGGCATGGCGATGCTCCTTTCCGGGTGCATCGCCGACACTGCGGCCGACTCCGACCTTCCCTGGGCCTCTGACCAGGGCTGGGAGAACATGATGCTCTTGCCCGGCGGCATGATGGATCGCTATGATTGAGGACGCCACGTTCACAGTGGAAAAGGGCGGCGACCGTCTGGACGCCGCCCTTTTGCATAGATACCCCTCCTCAACTCGCGCTTTCTGCCGCGAGGCATGCGCGGCGGGGGATGTCCTCGTGAACGGACGCCCCGCGATAAAGGGGCTGAAGCTGCGTGGCGGCGAGACGGTGTTTGTCAGGTCGCTTGCGGAGGAGGTCGACAACCGGGTGCGCCCCGATCCCTCCGTGCATTTCCGCTGCGTGTTCTCGGACGATTCGCTCCTCGCCTTCGACAAGCCCTCAGGCCTTCCAGTCCAGCCCCTCACGCGCCACGAGACCGGCACCCTCGCGAACGGCGTCGCCGCCCGCTGGCCGGAGACGATCCCCATCGGGGACAGGCCCCTCATGGCCGGCGCCGTCCACCGCATCGACGCCGACACCTCCGGTCTTGTCCTCTTCGCCCGCACGCAGCCCGCGTTCGATTCGCTGCGCTCTCAGTTCGCCGCCCAGACCGTCAGGAAGACGTATCTCGCGCTTGTCGAGGGCGCAGTGGCCGTGGGCGGCACGCTGGAGAACGATCTTGTCCACGATCCAACTGTGCCATACTGCCGCATGATCGACATCCGCCGCGCTCGGGCGCAGATCTCGGAGGAGCCGATGCACGCCGTCACCAACTTCAAGCCCATCGCCCGCGCTCAATGCGGCAACGAGGAGCGCACGCTCCTCGAGGTGACGATCTTCACGGGCGTCACGCACCAGATACGCGCGCAGCTTGCCTTCGCCGGGATGCACATCGTGAACGACCGCACCTACGGCGCGTTCGCGGTGGAACATGGCGAGGGCCATGCACTGCACGCCCTCGCCGTCCAGTTCGTCCATCCAGTCTCCGGCGATCCCGTGGAGATACGTACGCCGTTCCCGGAATGGTCTGTTCCGTCACACGCCCACGTATTTTGAACCGCCCGCGTGGAACTCGCGGAACTGCTTGCCGCCAAGACGCTCGGGGATCGAATCGACTCCACCCGTCTTGAACCCCTCGAAGCCGGTGTTCGCCTTCTGGACCTCGAAGTTGCCGCCTTCGAGCGCGATCGCGCGGAAGAGGGACTGCTGGTCCTTCGTGAGGGGGGCGCCTGGGGCGGGGATGTCCTCGCCGCGTGCGATGAGCGTGGAGAGGAACTTGCATTCAACGTCCATCTCGCCGGTGCGGTCCTTGCCGCTCTTGCAGTTCCAGCAGGGCACGGCGCCGATGAGGTTCGCGAGAACCGCGATGCGCGCGGCCATCTTGTAGGCGTCGTGCGAGTCCTTGCGCTCGCCCTTGACGTTCAGCACCTGGTCGCACTGGGCGAGGAGCGCCTGGGCGGCGTTCCTCTTGGCCAACGGCTTCGTGGTGTCGTTGATGAAGGCCGTTACGTTCTGGCGGAACGCGCTCATGGCGGCGGTGTTCATGCTGTCGGAGAGATCCCAGCCGCCGGCCTTGTTGGGCGCGATGGTGCTGTAGTTCACGGCTCCGGAGTTGACGCCGAAGTTGAACGTGTGGATCTGCGGCGTGATGCGGATCTGATGCCCCTGGTACTGGAACGTCACGCCGTGCTGCGCCACCGAGTTCCAGGCCTGGGTCTGGTCGATGAGCATCGAGCGTTCGTCTTCGGCAGAGCCCTTGGAAAAAGTGTGGCGCATCGTGTCGGGCGTGAGCAGCGAGACCGAGACCATGTTCAAAGGCACGTTGATCGTACCGCTTGCGTCGGGTGGGGGAAGGGGCTGGGGATTCCCGGGGAGGTTGTATTTCGCCATGAAGGCGGCGATCACGGCCTCCTCCGCGCGGTGCATGTTCGCGGTCGCGCGGCCGGGGGCGGTGGGGATCTCCCATGCGCTGTGCACGGCGTGGCGGACGCCGCGGAACGCGAGCTCCGTGCCCGCCGGACCCTGGACCGTGAGGCTCGAGACCGCGAGGTTCACGGCGTGGTCCGTGTCCGCGCTGTGGCACATGTAGCCATTGATTCCCGCCGGGTAGGAGATCACGCCGTTCTGCGCCCCAGGCGCGCGCCCGAGCTGCGCCGCGGGGATGATCGTGCTGCGGAGCTCGTCGGGGCGGCCGCCCACCGCCACGGCGATGGTCTTATCGATGATCGGCCATGGACGCGTGTTCAGGGCCTGCCTGTAGCCGGCGGAGATCTTCTTGGAGATCAAGGAGTCGCTGAACTTTACGCCCTTCAAGTGCAGCAGCTTCAACTGCTCCTTGATGCAGTCTGCCACGACGGGCGTGAGTTCCTTCACGGCCTTCTTCGTAAGCGGGATGCGCTGGTTGAACGCCTGGGGGTTGGCGTTGATCTTGCTGATCGCTGCGTTGATCGCCGTGATGGTGTTCTGGTCGGTGGTGGTGGAGCCCAGGGCGGCGAGCGCATTGAGCACGGCATCGCGCCAGACGTCCTTGAAGTGCTGGACGTTGTTGGGGCTGAGCGGACGGTTCGCGAGGAGTGCGCCGGTCTGGGCGTCCTTGTTCTGGAGCGCCTGCTGGAGCGCGTTCACCTCCTGGATGAAGGCTGCGCCCATTCCGCCGGGGAGGCTGTTGGCGGGGAGGCCGCTGATGTAGTTGGGGAAGGCGGCGAGCCTTGTGGCGACGTCGGCGGCGCGTGCGCGGAAGTCCTGGTAGTCGGTCGCGGACAGCGGCGTCTCGCCCAGCATGTCTACGACTACGGTGCGCAGGTTCAGGAAATGCTTCACGGCCTTCCGTCCGTCGACTCCAAGGCCTGTGATCTGCGCCTGGGTTATGGATTGCGTGCCCACTTTGAGGTTGACGCCGGAGCTCTGGCTGAGCAGCCTGCCGCGTATCTGCTTGGCGCTGGCCACGGCGGCCATGATTTTCTGCCCCGTGAGCTTCGACGTGGAGGAGAGTCCGGCGGCGGCGAGGGCGTCGCGGGCGATTGAGGTGCCGTACCTGACGCTGAGCGCCCGGGTGAAGTCCGCGATCGCGGCGCCGCGCACGGCCTTGACGGCGCCGCGCCTGAAGATGCGGTCGAAGACGCCGATCTTGGTCGAGGCGTTCACGAGCGTCTGCGTCCCGGTGTCCACCGCCACGGTGGTGCCCTGGTTCTGCGCGGCCCAGTTCTTGAAGTCTGTGATTGTGATAGGCATGGGGAACCTCCTTTTGAGGTCAGGGGTTGGTGTTGGGGGGGTTAGGGGCTTATGATGAGATCGCTGTCGTTGGAGGCGGGATCGTCGCCGACGTCATCGACGGGTTCGTCTTCCTGCGCGGCGGCGACGAGGTTGGAGAGGCGTTCGGCCCACGCGGACTGGAGTTCGACGAAGCGATTGAAGATCGTCTCGACGGACTCGGGCGTCGCTTCGGCGAGCGGGAGCGGATAGATGAGGACCGCCTCCTCGAGGTCGGCGTTCCATGAGAGGGTCGCGCCGAACGTCTCGTTCCAGTAGAAGTTCGCGGAAAGAAGGGCGGTGAAGACTTCGGCCCGGGTCTCTTGGGGGACCGTGCCGAGGTTGGCCACGAAGTCAAGCTCGTTCAGGTCGGCGCGCTCCTGGAGGACGATCACGCGCCCGTCGGCGAGCTCCAGCGTGCAGGAGCCGTTTTCGTCGAGTGCGATGTCGAGACCGCTCTTCGAGCCGATTTCCTTGAGGGTTGCTTCGATTTCCTTCATGATTTTTCTCCTTTGTGTTTGTCCGTGGGTCGGACGTTCTGTTTACACGCCCGTTAGCGGAAGGTTACAGCCTTCTCTTCGCGTGTTGATCTGAAGTTTACCACGGACGCGTCTAGATTGCAAGCCGAAAGGTGGATGTGGCAATCCACGGCATCCGGAGCGGCAGGTGGATGAGAGCTGGGCTCAACGCTGCCGATCTAGGACGAATAGGAGAATAGGACGAGTAGGAGAATAGGAC
>CAMOHV010000124.1 GCA_946615275.1 uncultured Verrucomicrobiota bacterium
AGACGGCATCTCGCGGGCGGGCGGCTGAGGCCGACCGCACGAGGTGTGGCGGCGGGACGCGAAAAATGCTAAAATGAGGACGCTATGAAAGACATATTGAATCTGGCCAGCAGGAACCTGTACACTGTGGCATTCGTCCTCGCGGCGCTTGTCGCGGCCGGGGCGGCGGCGCCTGACTACATGGTGGTGGACCTCAGGGCGTGGAAGACGGCGCGATTCTTCCCGTCGGCGGAGAAGCTCCCCGGCGGCGGCGTCTCCAACCCGCTCTACAAGAAGGACTACATCGCGTTCCGCAAGATCCCGAAGAAGGACTGGTACATCGCGATGAACGAGATCACGGCCGAGCAGGCGTCGCTCGTGACGGGCGTCGTGAAGGGGCGCGTCACGCGCGACGGCGTCATAAAGGCGCTCAGGGAGCGGACGGGGCTCTCGGTGGAGCCTGCCACGGCGGCGCTGCCGTCCTTCGAGAAGTTCAACCCGGTGGTGCCGGCGCGCGAGGCGGCGCAGATGTTCTCGCGCGAGGCGAAGCGCGCCGCAAGGGACGAGAAGGCGCTCACATGGCTTTCGGGGAAGGCGGGGGTGTGCGCGGACTTCTCGTCCGGCGCGCCGTCCGACGCCGCCGCGTTCGCGGCGCGCATGGCGGCAGTGAAGCCCGACTACGTGGCGCTCAGGATGGGCGATGTAGAGGCGGCCGCCCCGTTCGTCTCGGCGCTCGCGGCGAAGAAGATCCCGGTGATGATCGTGGCGAAGGCGTCCATGCCGGCGGGCGACATCTCCTCTGCTGGCAGGAAGTTCGGGAAGGACGTCTTCGCGTGGTGGTTCGACGACGCGAGCGCCCAGAGCGGATACACGTCGGTCGAGGCCGACGCGGCGGCTGCCGCGGCGCGCGAGGGGAATCCGGACGCGCTCGTCGCGTTCAACCCCGGCGAGAGGCATCTCCACAAGTGGTTCGAGACGTCCGACTTCACGGCCGGCGAGGTGAAGAGTCCGTTTGTGTACACGTGCTTCGGGCCGTCGGTGGCGGGGCGGCAGTGGCATGTGCTCGTGAGGCTGGGCGCGGACGCCCAGGCCGAGGACTGCCGGTACGAGGACTCCGCCTGGACGTCATGGGCGAGGCAGGTGACGGCGGCGGGGGGCGCTGTGACGTTCACGGTGAAGGGCTCCGCCGCAGGGCTCGCGCAGGAGCAGGAGAAGCAGCTCGCGCGGATCATGAAGTCGATCAGGCGCGCGGCGCCTGCGCGGAAGGAGACGCCGGCATTGGCGTCGGCCTCGGCCGGGCGCGTGCTGCGCGTCGATTCGGCGAAGGGGAGCGACGAGGGCGACGGCTCGGCCTTGAGGCCGTTCAAGACGATCGAGCGCGCGCAGCGCGCCGTGCAGGAGATCGTCTCGGGCGACAGCGTGCCCGCGGGCGGCGTGACTGTGGAGGTGACCGGGCGGTTCGACTTCGCCGCCGAGGGCGGAGTGGACTTCGGCCCCGAGGACGGCGGGCCTTCGCCCGAGAAGCCGGTCGTCTGGACCGCCGGGGCCGACGGCGCGCTCTTCACAGGCGCGTTCCACCTGCCGGCCTCGGGCTTCAAGCCCGTAACGGACGCCGCCACGCTCGCGCGCATACGCGAATCGGCGCGCGGCAAGGTGCTCGTCTTCGACCTGAAGACCGTCGGCGTGCCCATGCTGGGCGGCTTCCAGCCGCAGTTCGTGCAGTGGGACGGCATGGAGCTCTTCGCCGACGGCAAGGTGCAGACCATCGCGCGCTACCCCGACAAGGGATGGCTCGAGATCGAGCAGGTGTACGACCGCGGCGTCCCGAGGACCGAGACGCGCGACGAGGCGCGCACCACACACGCCGACCATCCCGGCTCGTTCCAGTTCGCGGACCCCGAGCACCTCCGCTGGGACGTCTCCAAGGGCGTGTACCTCAAGGGCTACTGGTGCCACGACTGGGCGAGCGAGACTCTGCGCGTCGCGAAGATCGAGCAGGCCGGGCGGCGCGTGACGCTTGAGGGCATCCACAGCTACGGCATCGGAAGCTCGTCAAAGTGGGTGAAGCAGAAGCGCCGCTACATGGCGTACAACTTCCTTGAGGTGCTTGACTCCCCGGGCGAGTGGTTCATCGATCACGACACGCGCCTCCTCTACTACTACCCGCCGTCGCCGATGCCGTCGGACATCGCGCTCTCATACCGCGAGGACCCGATCGTGCGCGTCAAGGGGGCGAAGAATCTCGTCTTGAGAAACTGGCGGTTCAAGTGGTCGCAGGGCAACGCCGTGAGCGTGAGCGGGTGCGAGGGCGTGACGCTGGACGGACTGGACGCCTCGTGGCTCGCGCGCGGGGCGATAAGCGTGAACGGCGGCGAGAGGTGCACCGTCGCGAACTGCACGGTGGCGCAGATAGGCGGCGGAGGGGTGTCGGTGAACGGCGGCGACAGGCGCTCGCTCACGCCGTGCGGCCACCGCGTGACGGGCTGCGAGATACACCACTGCGGGCGGCTCTCGCGCTGCCATGGGCCGTGCCTCGCGATCTCCGGGTGCGGAGTGAGGGTGGACCACAACGAGCTGCACGACTCGCCCTACATCGTATTCAACTACACCGGCAACGACCACGTGATCGAGTTCAACGAGGTGTACTGCGCGATGATGGAGGGCGCGGACGGCGGCGGGCTCTACACGGGCCGCGACTGGAGCTCGCAGGGGAATGTGCTCAGGTACAACTACTTCCACCATTTCGGGCAGGAGGGCGTGAAGTGGGAGGCCGAGCGCGGTGTGGAGACCGACTACGAGCCGACCACCGAGACGGTGATGGTGATGGGCGTGTACCTCGACGACTGCGACTCGGGCGACTCCATCTCCAACAACGTCTTCTTCAAGGCCGGCTGGGCGATGTTCGTGGGCGGCGGGCGCGACAACAAGGTGCATAACAACCTCTTTGCCGACTGCACAAGCGCCCTGCATCTCGACACGCGCGGCGAGACGTGGAACCCCGGGCTCGACCCCACGGCCGATCCGAACGGCAACGACGGCTGGAACCTCGCCGCGAAGCTCGCGCAGTGGAACTACAAGGAGGAGCCTTGGGCCAGCCGCTATCCGAACCTCGCTAAATACCTCGTGGACAGCCCCAAGTCCCCCATCGGCACCGAGTACGTGGGCAACGTGGCCATCGCCTGCAAGGAGTTTTTCAAGCACGACAAGCGCGCCCTCGAGCTTGTGAAGACGCGCCTCAGGTTCGAGGGCAACCGCAGCTTCTCCCCGCAGAACAAGGCGGACGAGAGGGCGTTCCCGCAGGACGACCGCCTTGAGCGGGCGCGCGTCGTCCTCGGCTCGAACAAGCGGCTCGAGAAGATGGCCGTCTCCAATCCCCTCGCGATCCCCGCCGACCCCAACTTCCGCCGCATGTGCCCCGACTTCTCCGACATCCCCGTGGTTGAGATCGGGCGGAAAGGCGTGAAATGACAACGACTGCGCGAAAACAGGAGATACAGATGGCAGAAATTAACACTTTAGGCGTTGCGTTGCCGCGCACCCTGAACGGGCGGCCGGTGATAGCCGCCATCGCGAACAACATGGTGGCCCCGCTCGAGGCCCCGCTCGTCGGCACGCCCAAGCTGGAGCCGCTCACGCGCGCCGACGCATACGGGATAGACGTGTACCGCGCCACGCTGTTCTTCCTGCTCGCCGCGTGCGCCGCAAAGCTCGCCCCGGGCTCGCTCTTCCGCGTGCGACATTCGCTCGGGTCGTCGTTCTACTGCTCCTGGGACGGCGACGTGCCGGCGCTCAAGCGCGAACTCATCGCGCTCGTCGCGGCGGACGCCCCGATAACCATGGAGCAGGTGCCATACGGCGAGGCCGTGGAGCTCTTCCGCGCGGCCGACCGGCGCGACGAGCTGAACCTGCTCCGCCACCGCAACCCGCCGGTGGTGGCGATCTCGCGATGCGGCGAGTTCCGCGCCCTGCACCAGCAGGTCCTCGCGCCGTCGTCGGGAGTGGCTGACCTCTGGGACGTCCTGCCCGCGCCAGGCGGGCTTGTCCTGCAGCTCCCTTCCTGCGCCGAGCCGGATGACCTCCCCGACCTCACCGAGATCCTCGCCGACAGCCGCTACCTCGAGATATTCCGCAACCACCTCTCTCGCGCGAAGGTCACCGGCGTCGAGACCATAGGCGATCTCAACCAGGTGATACTCGAGAAGCGCTTCGACGAGTATGTGCGCGTCGTCGAGGCCCAGCAGCGGCGCGCGATCTCCGCGATAGCGGACTCCATTGTGGCGCGCCGCCCCGCAGTGCGCCTCGTGCTCGTCGCCGGGCCGTCGTCCGCCGGCAAGACCACCACCGCTGTCCTCCTCTGCACGGAGCTGCGCGCGTGCGGCCTCAAGCCGCGCCTCGTCTCCACCGACGACTACTTCGTGGGCGACGCGCGCAATCCGCGCGACGAGAACGGCAACCTCGACTACGAGACCGTCGAGGCCGTGGACCGCGACCGCCTCGCTGCCGACATGAACGCCCTCTTCGCCGGCGAGGCCGTCCATCTCAGGAAGTTCGACTTCCGCCGCCACGACGGCTACGACGAGGACCACGAGACCCGCCTCGAGCCCGACGGGGTGATCGTGCTGGAGGGCATTCACGCCCTCAACCCCGCGCTGACCGCCGGCATAGACGACTCGCTTAAGTTCCGCGTGTACCTAAATGCTCTCACGCAGCTGGTAGTGGACTCCTGCAACAGAATCTCCACCACGGACACGCGCCTCATCCGCCGCCTTGTGCGCGACTTCAACTACCGCGGCATGTCGCCGCTCGACACCTTCCGCCTCTGGCCGAACGTCGCCGCCGGCGAGAGAAAATGGATTTATCCCTACCAGCGCCATGCGGACGCCGTGTTCAACTCCGCCCTCGACTACGAGCTGGCGGTGCTCAAGCCCTTCGCCCTCCAGCTGCTAAACCAGGTGAAGCCGTGGCACCGCGAATACCTTGAGGCGCGCAGGCTCTCCGGCATTCTCCACAACGTGTCGCTCGCCACCCCCGACGCAGTGCCGGGCGATTCGATCCTCCGCGAGTCAATCGGCGGCTCGCAGCTGGCATACTGACAACGCGCTGCTTTTTTGGTAAAATATACAAAAGTTTTACCAAGAAAGGCATTGAATGAACTCTGAAGCATGGCAGAAGGTGGAGGCCGCAGTCGCTGCCTCCAAAGGCATCACTATCAAAGAGCGCTTTGCGCAGGATCCCGACCGCGCGCGCAAGTACACCATCGAGGCGGCCGGTTGGACGC
>CAMOHV010000125.1 GCA_946615275.1 uncultured Verrucomicrobiota bacterium
GTTATCGGGGCATCGTGCCGGCCGCTTCGCCGGGCGCGCACCTCCTCGCGGTAGACGCCGGGCATCACGCGCACGACGTCGCCCGCCTGCGCGGCCTCCATCGCGGCGTCTATGGACGCGAAGTCCGCGCCGCCTCTGGCGTCGACGTTGATTGTCCTTGCGCCCAGCGCGAACACCGCTCCGAACGACCCCGCAAGGACGAAGCCGCGAATCGAGCTGCCTTCCATGCCGCTACTTCCTCATCTTCTCGTGGTATTCGCTGTAGGTGCCTTCGAACCAGGCGGTCCTGCCGTTGCCCTCGAAGGCGAGGATGTGCGTCGCGATGCGGTCCAGGAACCAGCGGTCGTGGGAGACCACCATCACGCATCCGCCGAACTCCTGTAGGCCCTCCTCCAGGGACCGGAGCGTCGCCACATCCAGGTCGTTCGTGGGCTCGTCGAGCAGGAGCAGGTTGCCGCCGGAGGCGAGGAGCTTCGCGAGATGCACGCGGTTGCGCTCGCCGCCGGAGAGCACGCCCACCTTCTTCTGCTGCTCCGGGCCGCGGAAGTTGAACCGGCTGCAGTAGGCGCGCCCGTTCATCATCGTCTCGCCCGCCAGGCGCACGAACTCCCCGCCACCCGTGATGGCCTCGTACACCGTCTGGTCCGGCAGAAGCTCGCTGCGCGTCTGGTCCACGTAGCTCATCTTCACGGTCTCGCCTATCTTCAGTTCGCCCGAAAGCGGCTTGAGCTGCCCGGTCATTATCTTGAAGAGCGTCGTCTTGCCCGCTCCGTTCGGGCCGATCACGCCCACTATGCCGCCGCGCGGGAGGTCGAAGTTGAGGTCCGTGTAGAGCATGCGCCCGTCGAAGCCCATCGAGAGATGCTCGGCGCGCACCACGAGGTTCCCGAGCCTCGGCCCGGGCGGGATGCGGATCACGAGGTCGTCCTCGCGCACGGAGACCTGCTGCGCCGCGAGCTCCTCGTACCTCTTCACGCGCGCCTGGCTCTTGGCGTGGCGCCCGGACGGGTTGGTGTGTATCCACTCAAGCTCGTTGGCGAGCAGCTTCTGGCGGCTCTTCTCGGCCTTCTGGTCGCGCGCCATCATCTCCTGCTTCTGCTTCAGCCACTCCTCGTAGTTGCCCTTGTACGGATAGCAGATGCCGTGGTCCAGCTCCAGTATCCAGTCGGTGACGTCGCTCAGGAAGTAGCGGTCGTGCGTAACCACGATGAGCGTCCCCTTGAAGTCCTTGAGGCGCTCCTCCAGCCACTGCACCGTCTCGGCGTCGAGGTGGTTTGTCGGCTCGTCCAGGAGCATCACGTCGGGACTGGATAGGAGAAGGCGCGCTATCGCCACGCGGCGGCGCTCGCCGCCGGAGAGCACGCCCACCTTCTGGTCGCCGAGCGGGCAGTGCATGGACGCCATCGCCCTCTCCACCATGTTGTCGATGTTCCAATAGTCCTTCGCGTCGATGATCTCCTGGAGCTTCTCCATCTCCTCCACGGCCTTGGGGTCGTCGAGCTCCATGCAAAGGTCCTCGTAGCGCTCAACCATCGCCTTGGCGTCGGCCACGCCCTCCTCCACCACCTCCGCAACGGTCTTGGAGTCGTCGAGCTCCGGCTCCTGCGGGAGGTAGCCCACCTTGGTGCCCTTCGCCACCTGGCACGTGCCGAGGATGTCGGTGTCGATCCCGGCGAGGATCTTGAGGAGCGAGGACTTGCCCGCGCCGTTCGCGCCGATCACGCCGATGTGCGCTCCGTAGAAGAAGCTGAGGTTGACGTCCTTCAGGATCGTCTTCACGCCCTGCTGCTTGGTGACGTCTATTAGAGAGAATTGATATTCGCCTGCCATGGTCTGTTTGAATGTTTGAGGGTTTGAGAGTTGAGGATTGATAATTTGCGGCAGGGACGACGCTCCGCCGCCGTCCAGCCTACTTCCCTGCGAGGAAGGCGGTAGCGTCGGCGCAGGCCTGATCGGTGAGCGCGGAGAGGCACCAGCTCTGCATGTAGTTGAAGGTGTTCTCGCCGTAGCCGGCGAGGCCCACAAAGAAGATCGGCGACCAGACGACGTCCTCGAACTTCTGCTTGTAGTCGCGGTGGAAGACGATGCGGCCAGTCTTGCAGTCGTAGATGTTCAACTTCGCGGTCCAGGTCTGCGTGGAGTATTCCGCGGAGAGAATGGAGCAGAGCATCCACGCCCACTCCACGGCCTGCTCGCTGGCGGTGACGAACGGACCGTCGAAGGTGACGTCCATGGTGTAGTCGGCCGGGGCGGCGCGCAGGAGGAAGCCATGCTCCTCGAGGTGGGCCTGGGCGCGGCGGAGGAACGCCTCGCTGGCCTTGATCTGCGGGATAAGCGTCTCGGTGGTGGTGGTGGCGTAGTGCCCGCCGTACCACGCGCGGCGCCCGCGGCCGCCGTGCCATCCGCCGTCAACGTAGACGGTCTCGTAGCCATATACGGGGATATACTCGGTGATGGTGGCGGCGAACCCGGAGAGGGCCACCTTGACGTCCCGGCCCTCGGGCGCGCGCGTCATCGAGACGGACGTCTGAGGCGTGCGGTGGAGTGTGAAGCAGCCGGCGAGGATGATCGCCGGCAGAAGGACGAGCGCTTTCTTCATTTGTAGTACTCCTTGATGTTCTTCCGGTATAGGGCGGACTTGATCTTCGAGATGCGGCGGTCCAGCTCGCGGTCGCCTGGGCGCTTCTTCTTCAGCGTCTCGAGCACCTTGATGGCGTCCTCGTGATGCTGGGCGGCGGCGGCGCAGTCGGCGAACTCAAGGAGATGCGGCTCGTTGTCGGGCGTCATCTTGGCGGCCTTCATGAAGATCTTGGCGGCATCGTCGAAATGCCCGCCGCGCTTGAGGCAGATGCCGAAGTTGTGGACGGCGGCGACGTCGTGCGGCTGGACGAGGATGCGGTTCTCGTAGCAGTTCATGGCGCCCTGCACGTTGCCGATCGCGAGGAACCGGCGGCCCTGCTGGTCGAAGGTGTCGGCGAGGTTCATCAAAATGGGATCGCGGGGGTTCACCTTGGCGGCGGCGGCCCAGAGCGAGATGGCGTTCGTGGCGGCGGCTCCTCCGGCATCGGCCAGGTCGAAGCCCACCAGGACGTTCCGCCGCGCGTCCTGCGCCGCAGCGACGGAGTCGAGGAAGTCGAGATAGACGGCGCCATCGCTCCTGCCGCGCTTTATCCAGTCCATCGAAGGCTGCGCCTCGGGGGTGATGCGGCTCGCCCTCACGGGCGCACGCCCGCCGCCGGGGACGGGCTTGAAGGCGAGCCGGCCGGGAAGGACGTCGGACCAGAACGCATCCCACCGCGGGAATCTCGTCGCCGCCATGAGCGCCGGCCCAACCTCCATGTCGTCGCCCACATAGCACGCGAACACCTGCGCCGGAGAATATATGCCCGCAGCGGAGAAGTCGTCGAATCTGGCGGAGAACTCCGCGAACAGCTCGTCGGCGGAGACGACGTCGCCCGCCTCCGCCTTCACCGGCCCCGCGGCCGGCACATCGTCGCCCATCGGGAACTTCGCCACCAGCACGTAGTCCCACCGCCCTATGCACCAAAGGCGATACCCTCCCCACTTCTCCACACATTTCCAGTGAAGTCTGCGCAGCTCCGCCATCGATCTTAGGCGCGCATTGAAAACCAAGGACTCCTTTCCGGGGAACACCGCCGGTATCAATCCCTTGAGGGCGTCTGTCGCATGGTAGCGCATCACGCCTTCTTCGTCCACGCCCGGCCATTCCGCCGGCGCCGTGATCGCTGCATACGCGCGCCTTGCGTCGGCGATGCACCAAGGCAGAGCAGCGGAGGCGGCGGAAAGGCCGACGAACGTGGAGTAGCGCCTCTGCGGATTCATCTGGAGATACTTCCACGAGTGCTTCAACGGCTGAGTCCCGAAAAGCGCCGCGAGAGCGTAGGCAAGAACGGCGATCGCGACGACGGCCTTCCAATGCCCCTTAAGGGCATGGGTGGGCGCGGTCTCCTGACGCGCCGCCCCACCGATCTCCGCAAGGAGCCGCTTCGCGACGCGGGCGGTGACGCCGCGCCGCCGCTCCACTGCGGCGGTGGCGCGGTCCGCGAAGCCGCGCGCATATTCCGGCTCCGCGAAGAAGCGGAGCAGAGCCGCGCGAACCGCCGCCTCGCGGGCCTCCGGCGTGGGCGCGTCGGGCGTCTGCACCAGCGCGTCCGCCGCGAGAAGATCGCTCATCACCGGGCGGAAGTTCTCGGTGTACGGCCCCACGACCGTCGGCACGCCGCAGAGGCACGGCTCGATCATGTTCTGGCTGCCGTGCGCAGAGAGCGACTTCCCAACGAACGCGACCTTCGCGATCCCGAAGAGCCCCATCATCTCGCCCGTCGTGTCGCAGAGAAATACGGAGAATTGAGAATTGGGGATTGGGGATTGGGGATTTTCATCGCCCCGGCTGCGGCGAACTACGGAGAAGCCTGCGGCGAGGATGTTCGCCTCCACTGCGTCCGCCTTCTCGAAGTGGCGCGGGGCTATGACGAGCTTCACGTCGGGGCGCGTCTTCACGAGCTCAGCGTACGCGCGGAGCATCATCTCGTCCTCGCCTGGCCAGGTAGAGCCTCCAAGAAGAATGTCCCCTTCCCCGATCCATTCGCGGAGCTCGCGCTCCTTAGCTGGGTTGCGCTTCGCGACGTCGAACTTGAACGAGCCGGTCACCTCAACCGCGGCAGGGTCGGCGCCGGCGGCGATCAGGCGCTCCGCGTCGAGGTCGCTCTGCGCGAAGATGCGCGTGAAGCACCTGAGCACCTCGCCGAAGAACCATCTAAGGGCCTTGTAGCGCGGGGCGCTGCGGTCGGAGACGCGCGCGTTGACGAGATAGAGCGGCACTTTGCGCCTCTTGAGCGCGCGTATGAAGTTGGGCCATATCTCGGTCTCGGTGAGGATCACGGCGCGCGGGCGCACCACGTCCAGCGCACGCTTCACGCATCCGTTGAAGTCGAGCGGATTGTAGATGAGGACGTCCCGCGGATCGAGCAGCTTCTCCGCCGTCTTCCATCCCGTGGAGCTGGTGGTCGAGAACACGAAGCGGACGCCCGGGCTCGTCCTTCTCATCTCCTCCATGAGCTGCGCGGCCACCTGCACCTCGCCAACGGAGACCGCGTGCACCCACACTGCCCCGTCCTCGGCGAACCCGTCTAGGCGCCGCCGCACGTCATCGGGATAGCGGCCGAAGCGGTCCCCCATGCGCGCGCGGTATCCGCCGCGCCTCTTCATCCTCAGGAGGAACGACGGCATCATCGC
>CAMOHV010000126.1 GCA_946615275.1 uncultured Verrucomicrobiota bacterium
TCGTCCACTCCTACCCGTTCTGCGACCGCACCGACACGCCGCTCATCTACCGCGCCATCGACGCCTGGTACGTGCGCGTGGAGGACCTCCACGACAAGCTCGCCGCCAACAACGCCACAGTCCACTGGACGCCCGACTACGTTGGCGACAAGCGCTTCGGCAACTGGCTCAAGGACGCCCGCGACTGGAACATCTCACGCAACCGCTTCTGGGGGAGCTGCATCCCCGTGTGGGTGAACGACGCCGACCCGTCCGACATGATATGCGTCGGCTCCATCGCAGAGCTCGAGGCGCTCTCCGGCGTGAAGGTGACCGACCTCCACAAGCACTTTGTCGACTCCGTCGTCATCAGGAAGGACGGCAAGACGTACCACCGCACGCCCGAGGTGCTCGACTGCTGGTTCGAATCCGGCTCCATGCCCTACGCCCAGCAGCACTATATGGGGGAAGTGCCTAGTGCGAAGTGCCTAGTGCCTAGTGCGCAGGATGACGATCCAGGCACTAGGCACCAGGCACTAGGCACTAGGAACCAGGCACTAGACACTTTCTTCCCCGCCGACTTCATCGCCGAGGGCCTCGACCAGACGCGCGGCTGGTTCTACACGCTGATGCTCCTCGGCACCATGCTCTTCGACAAGGCCCCCTACCGCAACGTGGTGGTGAACGGCCTCGTCCTCGCGGAGGACGGCAAGAAGATGTCGAAGCGCCTCAAGAACTACCCAGACCCCACGAAGATGCTGGACACGTACGGCGCGGACGCCATCCGCCTCTACATGATCTACTCCCCCGTGGTGCGCGCCGAGAACCTGAAGTTCTCCGAGAACGGCGTGAAGCAGGTCCTCCGCGACCTCCTCATCCCGTGGTGGAACGCGTATTCATTCTTCGTGACGTATGCGAACGTTGACGGCTTCGCCGACGCGGAGGTCCGCTTCCCCGAGTCGGACAACGTCCTCGACCGCTGGATCGTCTCCTCCCTCGAGACGCTCGTTGCCGACGTCGCCGACGCGATGGACCAGTACGACCTCCAGCGCGCCGTGCGTCCGTTCGTCGCCTTCATCGAGGACCTCACCAACTGGTACATCCGCCGCAGCCGCCGCCGCTTCTGGAAGAGCCAGAACGACTCCGACAAGCTCCACGCCTACCGCACTCTGCGCTATGTGCTCGTGCAGCTCTGCAAGGTCGCGGCGCCGTTCACCCCGTTCATCTCCGATGAGATCTACAGGAACCTCAAGGGCGCATCGGACCCCGAGTCCGTGCATCTCTGCGACTTCCCCGAGCCGCGCGCAGGCGCCCGCGACCTCGCGCTCGAGAGCGAGATGGCCGCCGTGCAGGCCGTCGTGAAGCTCGGCCGCCAGCTGCGCGTGGAGAACGATCTCAAGGTGCGCCAGCCGCTCGCCGCGATCAAGGTGGCGGGCATCCCGGCCGCCGCCGCGCGCGTGAAGGGCGACGCGGAGCTGCAGGCGCTCATACTCGACGAGCTCAACGTCAAGTCCATCCAGTTCATCGACGACGAGACCGAGCTCTGCGAAGTCTCCTACAAGGCCAACTTCAAGACGCTTGGCAAGAAATGCGGACCGAAGATGAAGGCCGTAGCCGCCGCGATAGCGGGGATGGGAAACGGGGAACGGGGAATGGGGAACGGGGAGATCGTCATCGAGGGGATCGAGATATCCCCTGAGGATGTTCTCGTAACGCGCACGCCGAAGGCCGGCATGGTCGTCGCCTCGGAGGGCGGCATCGTGGTCGCGCTGGAGACGGCCCTCACGCCCGCGCTCGTCGCCGAGGGCCTCGCCCGCGAGTTCGTGAGCCACGTGCAGTCCATGCGCAAGGAGGCGGACTTCGAGGTCACGCAGCGCATCGACGTGACGGTGGCGGCGGACGACGAACTCCGCGCCGCCCTGGAGGCGCACGCCGACTACGTCAAGGCGGAGACGCTCGCGCTCACGCTCTCGTTCGCCGACAGCGACGCCCCCGCCGTCGATCTCAACGGCCACTCCGCGAAGATAAAGGTGTCGCCGATCGCCGTCTGACCTTTAAACCCTAGATAAGGAAATCCAAATGGCCTGGTTTGAAAAGAAGGAGGGCGCGAAGATACCGCCCACCAAGGCGCTGTGGCAGGTGTGCCCGCGCTGCAAGACATACGTCGCGAAGGACGAGTGGAAGGCGAACAACGCCATCTGCCCCGTCTGCAACTACCACGGGCGCCTCGGCGCGCGCGCGCGCATAGCGCAGCTCTCCGACGACGGCAGCTTCGCGGAGGTGTTCCGCGAGGTGTCCTACTCCGACCATCTCTCCTTCCACGACGCCTCCGGCGCGTACAAGGACAAGATCGAGGCCGTGATCGCCAAGAGCGGCGAGAAGGAGTCCGTCGTGATGGGCACCGCCACCATGGGCGGCATCCCGGTGATGCTCGGCGTGATGGACTTCGCGTTCATGGGCGGGAGCCTCGGCACGGGGACGGGCGAGCGCATCGCCCGCGCCTGCGAGCAGGCGATCGCGGAGCGCCGCCCGCTCGTCATCTGCTCCGCCTCGGGCGGCGCGCGCATGCACGAGGGCATCCTTTCGCTAATGCAGATGGCGAAGACCTCCGCCGCCGTCGGGCGCGTGAAGGAGGCCGGCCTCCCGTACATAAGCGTCCTCACCGACCCCACGACAGGCGGCGTCTCGGCGTCGTTCGCGATGCTGGGCGACCTCAACATAACGGAGCCCAAAGCACTGATCGGCTTCGCCGGGCGCCGCGTGATTGAGAACACCATCCACCAGAAGCTGCCGCCGGACTTCCAGACGGCCGAGTATCTCCTGGCGCACGGCTTCATCGACAAGATAGTGGAGCGCGCGCAGCTCAAGGCGTTCATTGTGAAGATGCTCCACTACTTCGGATTCTAGGCGAATTGAGAATTGAGAATTGAGAATTGCGTTGTCGGGCGCCGGTTGTCGGATGCCGGCGCCGCGGCGGAAGCAAGGAAAGGATTCAACATGGCAACTAAGAAGACCTCCGCGAAAGCGGTTTCGAAAAAGGCCGCGCCCGCGAAGAAGGGGGCCAAGACGGCGATGGACGTGGTGAAGCTCGCTCGCGACGCGAAGCGGCCCCACATATACGACTTCATCCGCCTCATCTGCTCCGACTTCGAGGAGCTGCACGGCGACCGCCTCGTGAACGACGACAAGGGCCTCGTCTGCGGCTTCGCCACAATCGGCGGCGGGCAGAAGCCCCTGCCCAGGGACGTCAAGGTGCTCGTGATCGGCCACCACAAGGGCGCCACCGTGGAGGAGAACGTGGAGGCCAACTTCGGCATGGCCCAGCCCGACGGATACCGCAAGGCGATGCGCCTCGCGAAGCTCGCCGAGAAGTTCCGCATCCCGATCGTCACGTTCGTGGACACTCCCGGCGCGTATCCCGGCGACACCGCCGAGGCGCGCGGCCAGGCCGAGGCCATCGCGAAGTCACTCGAGTTCTTCTCGCTTCTCAAGACGCCCATCGTGGTTGTCGTGACTGGCGAGGGCGGCTCCGGCGGCGCGCTCGCCATCGCCGTGGGCGACCGCATCCTCATGCTCGAGAACGCCGTCTATTCCGTGATCTCCCCCGAAGGCTGCGCCGGCATCCTCTGGCGCGACGGCGCGCAGGCGCCCGCCGCCGCCGAGGCCCTCAAGATAACGGCTGCGGACCTGAAGCGCCTCGGCGCCGTGGACGAGATCGTCCCCGAGCCCGCCGGCGGCGCGCAGAAGGACCACGCCAAGGCCGCCGCCGCCGTCAAGAAGGCCGTCCTCGCCGCGCTCGCCGAGCTTGCGGACGTGCCGGCGGACGAGCTTGTGGCCGCGCGCTACGCGAAGTTCCGCGCGATGGGCAACTTCCACTGACGCCATGCTCACCTCGCTCCTCTCGCGCCCGGCCGGCATCGTCGTTGCCGTGGCAATGCTCGTCACGAGCAATCTGTTCATGACGTTCGCCTGGTACTGGCACCTCAAGCTGCAGAGGCCCGGGGCGGCGCACTGGCCGCTCGTCGCGATCATCCTCGTGAGCTGGCTCATCGCGCTCGTGGAGTACATGATCGCGGTGCCGGCGAACAGGATAGGATCGTCTGCGGGGCTCAACGTGGCGCAGCTGAAGATCATCCAGGAGGTGATCACCGTTTGCGTGTTCGTCCCGTTCATGATCTTCTTCATGGGCGAAAAGTGGAGATGGGACTACCTCTGGGCCTTCCTCTGCATGGTGGGGGCCGTCTATTTCGTGAACCGCGCAAGACTCTGATTTGAGATTTTCCTCCGAACCTTTCTGCCGCAGGCGCATTTACATGTCTAGAGCATTGTCTCGATATGGATTTGTGGCAGAAGATCATCAAGACCCCCGATGAAGGGTCGCGCGAGCTGGTGGCGGTCTACAAGGACCGTCTCTTCCTTGCCGCCAGGATGATGTGCGGAGACGACCATATCGCCGAGGACCTCGTTTTCCGCACATTCTCGCGGGTCATCGCCAAGATATCCTCCTTCAAGCCCAACACAAACTTCTACAACTGGATCTACACGATAATGATCAACTTCCGGCGGATGGACGTGCGCCATGCGAGCGGCAGCCCCGTCGTGTACGTGGACGAGCCGCCGGAGGTGCCGGACGACCGCACTCCCTTCGCAGAGATCGCCGCCAAGGCCGACCACGCCGCCATCAGGGAGGCCGTCTCCGAGCTCTCCGACCCTCTCAAGGAGGTCGTGCTTCTCAGGTATTTCGAGGATTTCCCGCTCGAGGCCATAGCCGAGACGCTGACTTTGCCGATGGGCACCGTGAAATCCCGTCTCAACGCCGCCAAGGCCAAGCTTGCCCGCCGCCTCGCCGGCAGAATCGAAAGGTGAACAATGGAAAGGATGAAAGGAAATGGATGAATTCGACCGTGCGCTCATGGAGGCGCTCAATGAAACTGTTCCTCCTGCCGCTCTTTCCGCCGGTTTCGCCGACCGTCTTGTGACGCGTCGTCGGCGCGACAAGGCTTTCTGGCGGCTGATCCTCTCTCTTGTAGGCGTTTCAGCCCTGTGCGCCGCCGCCTTCACAGTCTCCACCTTCCTCCCATCCGAGGAAGAATCGGGGATTGAGAATGGAGAATTGAGAATTGAGAATGACGGGAGCGATTCGGGAATTGAGAATGCTCTCACGAATGTTTCGCAGACTAATTCTCAATTCTCAATTCTCAATTCTCAATCTTCAAACGGTAGGGCGGCCAGCCCTCTGGCCGCCGCCGAATCGCCCCCATCATCC
>CAMOHV010000127.1 GCA_946615275.1 uncultured Verrucomicrobiota bacterium
AACCGGCGACACACGGATTTTCAGTCCGTTGCTCTACCAACTGAGCTACCTAGCCTCGGTTGAAGATGAATGGTAGGAGCAGAGGGATTCGAACCCACGACCCAGTGATTAAGAGTCACTTGCTCTACCAGCTGAGCTATGCTCCCATTCACAGCCTCCGCCGACGGAATGGAGCGAGCTAAGGGACTCGAACCCTCGACAACCACCTTGGCAAGGTGGCACTCTACCAACTGAGTTAAGCTCGCTTTTGGCGTCGTGGAAACATTTAATAGTATATCAAAACCCCCGCACGCGCGCAAGGGGGTAAATCCGAGATTTATTTCACTGCGCAAGCGCCTCGACGCTCTCGAGGACGTTCGTGCACGCCTCGAGGGGCTGCGCGCCGCCCACGACGCACACTGCGGCGTCCGCCGCGAGGGCGTCCACCGTCTTGGCGAACGCCTTGAGATCGTCCTTGGTGGTGCGCAGCATCTCGGCGCGCACGCGCTGCTGGTCGTCCGGCGTGCGGCCCGAAAGCCAAAGCTCCGCCGCGTTCTCGGTCTCCACCCTGGGGGTGAGATATGGTTCGGTGGAGGCGACCGCGCTGACGATGTAGCGGTCGAGCGGATCCTTCCCGTCCGCGAAGTCCCTCAGCGCCTTGCCGCAGCCGGCATAGACGCCGAGCGAGCGGGCGGGCTTGGGGTCGTTCCACGAAAGCCAGCCGGCGTCGCCGTTCAGGCGCACCCTGAAGTTGCCGCCGTACGCGCCGCCCTTGACGCGGATCTCGTCCCAGAGATGGTCCAGGGTCAGTATCCTCGCGGCCACGACCGCGCTGCCGCTGTAGGGGGATTTGTCCGGATGCGCTACCAGCGCCGCGCCGCTTATCATGCCGAGCGTGCGGAAGCCCTCCTTCCTGCGCGGGAGGGGGTCGATGGACGCGGCCGCGCCCACTGATCCGCGCGGGAACGCGGCGGCCATGCGCGAGGCCCAGTCAATGCCGATGTTGTCCGAAAGCGCCACGATGAGCCTGTCGCGGGTGAAGAGCTTCGCGGCGAGGCCTGCGAGCCGCTCGGAGTATGACCTGCCGTCCTCGGCGAAGCGCTTCTCAAGGGTCTGGAGGTGGCGTATCTGGGCGATGCCGTTGAATATCTCCTCAACGGCCCCGCGCGAAGAGAGCTGGGCGGCGGCGCGGCGGGAGGCGAAGTTGCGCCCGCCGATGCCGTTGGCCGATCGCTCCAGCGCGATGCGCCTCTGGCGGAGCAGATTCTCTATGGCCTTCACGTCGGAGAAGGACGTCTCGCGCAGCACCTCCGGGACGAGGGCGAGCGCGTCGGCCGCGTGCGACTCGAGCGCCGACACGTGCACCGCGATGAATGGGCGCGCGCCGTTGCCGTCCTTCACGCTGGAATACACGGCCGCGCCCACGTTGAAGTTGCCGAGCTTGCCTTCGAGGGCGTTGCGAAGCTCGACGATCGGATGGCGAGCCGTGGGGAGGTCGCCGAGGACGCGGGCGAGCGAGGGGAGGTCGACTAGCTCGTCCGCCGAGAGGTCGCCAGCGCCGAAGTACATCACCGCGTGCAGCACGCCGTTCGCCTGCGTGCGCGGGCGTATCACCGTGACGCCGTCCACGTCCGCCACCTCGCGCTCTGTGACGGGCCCCTTCACGGGGACGTCCGCGACGGCGAGCGTGGGGAGCTTTGCGACGTCCTCGGGGCGGTCGGGCTCGGACTGGTGCCTCTCGAGGGCGCGGCAGTCGGCGAGCGTCTTATCAAGCTCCTCCTTCGTCCATCCCGCCTTGATCCTGGCGAGCTCCTTCTTCTCGGCCTCGCGGCTCGCGGCGGCGAGCGTGGCGGACGGATTCATCGTGAGATCGGCGCGGTGGGGGTTGTCGACGAGGCATTTCTTGAGGAGCGCCTCGAAGAAGCCAGCGGGGATCTTCTCGCGCAGGGACGAGAAGAGCGATGCGCGGTGGAAGGCGTCCGCCGGGTCGCCGCCGTAGTGCCAGAGATCGATGGCGTCCATGTAGAACACGAGGCCGCGCGGGTATCCGCCGTAGTCCTTCTCGCGGTCGTGGAACTCCGCGCGGTCGAGGATGGCGGCGATGCGAGCGTGGTCGAGGCCTTCGTCGGCGAGCCGGGACAACATGTTCTTCACCAGCGAACGCACGGCCTCGTCGTTCCCCGCCTTGACGCCCTTCGCGACGACCTGCGCCTGTATCTGCGCGCAGGAGCTGACGGAGAACCGCACGTCCTCGCAGAGCCCGGCGTCGAGAAGCGCCTTCTTGAGCGGCGCCTCGTTGTCACCGGCGAGCACGTCGGAGAGGACGTCCAGCGCCAGGCACTTCTCGCGCTCGTCGAAGCGCCCGCACACCCAGCCCGTCGCGACGAAGGTCTTGCCCTCGGTCTTCTCGCCCGCGCCCACGCCGTACTCCAGCTTGCGCGCCGCGGAGATGGGCCACTGGAACTTGACGGGCGCATCTATCTCCCTGCGCTCGTAGGGGGCGAGGAATCCGTCCAGCTTCGCGAGCACCTTCGGCACGTCCATTTTGCCGTCGAGGAAGATGCGCGCGTTGGACGGATGGTAGAAGCGCTCGTAGAACGCCTTGTACTTCTCGAAGGTGAGTGTGGGTATGGCCGCCGGGTCGCCGCCGGAGACCTTGCCGTAGCAAGTGTTGGGGAAGAGGAGGCGGTTCATCTCGTGGCGCAGGCGGCGCTCAGGGTCGGCGAACGCGCCCTTCATCTCGCTGTAGACGACCCCGTTGCGCTTGAGCTCGCCGTCGGGCTTGTCAAGCTCGTAGTGCCATCCCTCCTGCCTGAAGGCGAGGGGGCTCTTCACGCTCAGGGGATGCAGCACGGCGTCCATGTACACGTCCACGAGGTTCATGAAGTCCTTGAAGTTGCGCGAGCAGACAGGGTACATGGTGGCGTCGGGGCATGTGAAGGCGTTCAGGAACGTCGCGAAGGAGCTCTTGAGAAGGTCCACGAACGGCTCCTTCACGGGGTACTTCTCGGATCCGCAGAGGACGGAGTGCTCGATGATGTGTGGAACGCCCGTGTCGTCGTCGGGCAGCGTGCGGAAGCCGATGGCGAACGTCTTGTTGTCATCGTCGCGGTCGAGCCAGGCGAGCTCCGCGCCGTTCTTCTCGTACTCCATGCGCACAAGCCGCCCCTTCACCTCTGGAAGCTCCGTCACGGACTTGACGGCGAAGCCGCTCATCTTCGCGCCGGCCTTGAACAGGCCAGCGGCGCCCGCCACGGTCGCCAAAGTGAACTTGACGCCGAACTCCGCCGTGCCCGAGGCCGGCGCCGGCACCGTGAACCTGATCTGCCTGTAGCCCTTGTTCTCCGAGTCCCATTCGTTCGGATGCGGGTTCTCCTCCACCTCCCATTCCCATTCGCCGCCGATCTGCTCGAGCTCCAGCGTGCGGCCGTCCTCCTCCAGGACGAGCCTCTTTCCATCCCTCTTCGCGACCTTCGCGCGCGTCATCATCGCCCAGCGGATCGGCGCGCCGGGCTTGACGCCCTTGACGCGGTCGGAGAGCGTGTAGGTGCGCCCGTCAGCGCCCATCTCGCCGGTGCGCACAACCTCGCGCGCGCTCGGATAGAGCGGGGAAAGATCCAGCACGGCCCTGGAGTCCGCGCCGGGCGTGAGCGACACGACGTGCGCGAAGCCCTTCGCCAGCTGCAGCTCGCCGTCGATGACGAGCGTGTTGTGGCTGAAGTTGTTGAGGCGGTACACCTTCCAGCGGTCGGCGTTCTGCGCGCTGCTCCAGAGCTTCATGCCGCGCGACTCTATCCTGTGGTAGCCCTCGGAGCCGATGTCGTATGCCCAGCGCACGCCGCCGGCGTCCATCACGAACGACCCGCCGTCCATGTGGCCGTGGTTCTCGGAGGGCGTGCCCGCCTTGATCGCCACGAAGAAGTCGTTCTTCCCCCATCCGGAGCGCTGCACCGCGAGCGGCGCCACGCCGCCGGACTGCCATGCGAGCGGCGCCTTGCACGCAAGGCCCGCCGGCACCGGACGGTACCATAGGAGCGTCAAGGCGAAGAGGCGGTCTGCGTAGCCCTTCTTCCCCTCCACCATGTCGCGGAAGAGCCCCAGCTCGTTCGAGACGAGCAGGTCGGGCCTGCCATAGCGGCGCGCGAACCACCAGTGGGCCTGGTCGGCGGATCGGCCCATCCCGCCGTCGGAGTAGTTGAAGAACTTCCCGGTGGGGCCGGTGAGAAGATCGGGGCACTCGGCCGTCTCCTTCCATCCCTTGACGTCCGCAAGGCCATATGACGTGCCGAGGATCTTCTCGAGCATGTCGACTGCGAGCAGGTGGAACCCAACGCCGTACTGCCAGTATCCGCCGGGGCCCTCCGGGTAGTTGCCGTTGGGCGCAAGCACGGCTGCGGGCCTCTTGAGGTTCACGACGCCGCGGTGGATCACCTTCGCGGCAAGCTCGGGCTGCACGTCCTTGAGCGCGAACGCCGCCGCCATCTCGCCCGCGTGGCACACGCTCGTCCAGTTGCTCTTGCCGCCGATCCACCAGTTCTTGCCGGCCAACGACGGTTCGATCCCGAGCTTGACGAGGCCGGCCTCGATGCGGGAGCGCTCCTCGGCGTCGATGTCGTTGTAGAGCCAGTCGTAGGCGACGGCCACCGCAAGCGAGAACTCGGCCACGTCCAGGAAGTGCTTCGGGTTCCAGTCCGGGAAGGCAAGCACCTCGTGGACTGACTTGAGCGCGCCCGCCTTGTACTTCTCCTCGCCGGTGAGCTTGAACATCATGGCGCAGTTGAGCGTGCGCTTGAGGCAATCGCGGGCGGTCCCCAGGAGGCGGAAGCCGACGAGCTTGTGCTCGAGAGGCTTCGCCTTGCACGCGACGTCCGCCTCGCGCCTCAGTCGCGCGAACGCCTTGCCGAGGAGCTCGTCCTTCTTCACGAGCTCGCGCACTTGGGCGAACTCCGGCTCCGTCGCGAAGAGGCGCGGATGGTCCTTGGTGGCCTTGGCGAGATCCGCCGCGACCTGGTCGAGGGGCGTCTTCTCGGGATCAAGCGGGAGGTCCGCTCCACAGAGGGCGGACGCGAGTGCGGCGCAGAAGACTGTCGAAAGTATGGTTTTCATGCTTTTCCTTTGATTCTTGATTTCAGATTTCAGATTTCAAATTTCAGATTTCAGATGAGGTAATTGATGAGGTAATTGTAGAACCGCTGAATACACGGAAAACACTGAAGCATAATTTCTTTTCCAGACATATTTCCTTTTCCAGACATATTTCC
>CAMOHV010000128.1 GCA_946615275.1 uncultured Verrucomicrobiota bacterium
ACGACGAAGCGCGGAGGGTGCTCCAGGCAGAAGAGCCCCACCGTCCAGACGAACGCCGAGACGTCGAAGCGCGAGATCGGCACGGCGAGCCATTCGCGCGCCTGGAGCCTGCGGTAGAGGAACGACCTGAAGAAGAGCTCCTCCACCGGCGCTATCACGAACGCGCTCCCAACGAGTTTCGCGATCGTGAGCGGCCATCCGCAGACGGCCGGATCGTAGGGGGCGTCCGCAGCAGGAGGCGGCTCGGCGCCGACCGGCCAGAGAAGCCACTTGCGGTACCAGCTCCACGATTCGGGAAATATCCAGAACGCCGCCACGAACGCGCCCGCCGCAATCCCCCAGACGAGGGCGCGCGGCGAGAGTCGCCAATCCGGCCTGAGGACGCGGCACGCCCACGAGAGCGCGGCCGCCGTGGCGGCGGACCGCGCCGCGTAGCCCCATGCCGTGGCCGGCAGGAGCGTCATGAGCGCGATCCACACGCCGAACGGCAGGACGGCCGCAACCGTGGAGCGGTCTGGCATCGTCGGGCGTCAGGCGTTGTACGTGGCCGCCGAGGTGTTGCCGCCGTGGCCGGTCCAGTTCGTGTGGAAGAACTGCCCGCGGGGCGAATCGAGGCGCTCGTACGTGTGCGCGCCGAAGTAGTCGCGCTGGGCCTGCAGGAGGTTCGCGGGAAGACGCTCGGTGGTGTAGCCGTCGAAGTATGCGAGGGCGGACGTCATAGCCGGGGCGGGAACGCCGCTCGTCACGGCCGCCGCCGCCACCGCGCGCCACGCGGGGACGAGCTTCTCCACGGTCTCCTTGAAGTAGGGGTCGAGGAGCAGGTTCGTGAGCTGCGGGTTCTTGTCGTACGCCTCCTTGATCTTCCCGAGGAACACGCTGCGGATGATGCAGCCGCCGCGCCACATGAGCGCGATGCCGCCGTAGTTCAGGTTCCAGCCGTACGTCTTGGCGGCGGCGCGCATGAGCGTGTAGCCCTGCGCGTAGGAGACGATCTTCGAGGCGAAGAGCGCCTGGCGGAGGTTCTCCACGAAGGCGGCCTTGTCGCCGGAGAACGCGGGCTTCGGACGGTTGAACGCCTTTGCGGCCTCCACGCGCTCGGCCTTCATGGCGGAGAGGCAGCGCGCGAACACGGCCTCGCCGATGAGCGTGAGGGGGACGCCCTCGTCGAGGGCGGCGATGCCGGTCCACTTGCCGGTGCCCTTCTGGCCGGCGGTGTCGAGGATGTTCTCCACGAGCGGGGAGCCGTCCTTGTCCTTGTAGGCGAGGATGTCGCGCGTGATCTCGATGAGGTAGCTGTCGAGCTCCGTGGTGTTCCACTGCTTGAACACCTCGTGCATCTCGTCGTCGGACATGCCGAGCAGGTCGCGCATGAGCTGGTAGCTCTCGCAGATGAGCTGCATGTCGCCGTACTCGATGCCGTTGTGGACCATCTTGACGAAGTGCCCCGCGCCGTTCTCGCCCACCCAGTCGCAGCAGGGCGCGCCGCCCTCCACCTTCGCGCAGATGGCCTGGAAGATCGGTTTGACGGCGGGCCACGCGGCGGGCGAGCCGCCCGGCATGAGCGACGGGCCCTTGAGCGCGCCCTCCTCGCCGCCGGAGACGCCGGTGCCCACGTAGAGGAGGCCCTTCTCCTCGACGAGCTTCGTGCGGCGGATGGTGTCGGGGAAGTGCGAGTTGCCGCCGTCGATGATGATGTCGCCGGGCTCGAGCGCGGGGACGAGCGTGTCGATCATCGCGTCCACCGCGGCGCCGGCCTTGACCATCAGGAACACCTTGCGCGGGCGTTCAAGGTTCGCGACCAGCTCGGCCACGGAGTGGCATCCGATCACATTCAGGCCCTTGGCGCGGCCGTTCACGAAGTTGTCCACCTTCTCCACCGTGCGGTTGTACACCGCAACCGTGAAGCCCTTGGACTCCATGTTCATGATGAGGTTTTCGCCCATGACGGCGAGGCCGACTAGGCCGATGTCTGCTTTTTTCACTGTTCTGTGCCTTTCTTTGAACCGCCTTGCGGCGTCTCTATCTGCTTGAAGAATCCGTCCACCTCCGCGCGCTCCTCGGCAGTGTCGCGGAGAAGAAGCGTGCCGAGGACGAGGAACGTCACCGTGGCCGCGGCGGTGAGCGGGAATATCCACTCGAACTCGCGCAGGAACGGATGCGATCCGCCAACGAAGAAGAGCGTCACGCCCACCGCCATGCCGCCGACCAGGCCGACCATGCCGGCGCGGCGCGAAAGCCGACGCACGAAGATGCCCGCCAGCATCGGGATAGCTATGGGCGGCAGGAACACGCCGAACATCTTGTTCGTGACGTCAAAGAGGTCCTTCGCGCCCTGGGCGTACTGCATCACGAACGTGAGAGCAACCACGGCCCCGCCCACAAGAACCGTCGCCGCGCGCGCCGCGACCATCCGTCTGCGCGGCGTCGCAGACTTGTCGACGCGCAGGTACAGCTCGTTCATCATCACGGACGCCGCAGCGTTGAAGTTGCCCGCAAGCGAGCTCATCGTGGCCGAGAACATCGCCGCTATCACCATGCCTATCATGCCGACTGGTAGAATCGACTTGCATACCGTAGCATAGACTGCGTTCATCGCTTCGGAGTTGTTCATGTCGAGGTCCGGCATGAACACGCGCGCGGCCATGGCGGGGAAGAAGAAGAGCGGCGGACCAAGGAAGAGCAACGCGGCCACGAGATACGCCATCTTCTTCGCGTCCTTCTCGCTCTTCGTGGTGTAATAGCGCTGCACGAGCGACCAGTTCGTCGAGAGCGTCGACCCCACCGCGCAGAAGAATACGAGCATGTACGTCCAGCCGTACTTTCCGTTTGTGAACGAGAAGAACCCGTCCGGAACGCGGTCGAGGAACACCTTGAAGCCGTGCACCATCCCCGTGCCGCCGTCAAGCGCGGCGAGCCGCCCCAAACAGAGCGGCGGCAGCGCGAACACTACCGCGAGTATCACGAAGAACTGGATGAAGTCGCACACGAGCGTCGCCTTCAGCCCGCCCAGGAATGTGTAGAGGACGATTATGAGGCCAGATATGCAGATGGACCAGAAGAGCGGGAATCCCATCCCCACGCCCACCACGGTGCCGATGGCGAGAAGCTTGAGCGCATTGTCCAGAAGCTGCATCGGGAGCCCGAGGACGGCAAGCGTCCGGCACATTCCCGGCGTGTAGCGCGTAGCGATGTAGTCGATTGGGCTTCCCTTCGCCGCACGCCGCCACCGAACGGCGAGGAACCACGCGCCGAGAAGGACGGCAGGCACGGAGAGCCAGCTCACCGTGACCGGCACCCAGCCGAACTTGTACGCAAGCGCCGAGTACATCACGAACGCGAGCGCCGAGAAGCTGTTCATGTAGAACGAGACGCCGCTAAGCCACCAGGGGATGGACTTGTCCGAACCGAAGAACTGCGCGTCGGACTTCGAGCGACGGCTGTAGAACACGCCCACGCCGACCATCGCGGCGAAGAACACCGCGATGACGGCGTAGTCGGCAAGGTGAAGCGAGCCTTCCATCAAACGAGCTCCCAGCCCTTCTCGTACTCGCGGCTCCAGAGCGCCTCGGCCGCCGGATTGCCCACGGGGCGACCCGTGGCGGGGTCGATCTTCACGGCGCCGCCCGTGAACTGGGCGACGTTCCCGATGAGCGCGAGGTGCGTGGACTTGACGCCCACGTCTGCGTTCGCGTGCGCCTTCTCGGGCGTGTTCGCGCGGATGCACTCCGCGAAGTTCTCGAAATGCTCCTTTGTGGAGTCGTTCCAGCCGCCGCCGGAGCGGTTGTCGGTGTTGTTGGTGATGGCCTGGCCGGACTTGCCGTCCCAGGCGCGGACGATCTTGCCCTTCAGGTCGAACACCTTCACCGCGCCAGCAGGCGAGAAGAACGCGCTGCCCTTGTCGCCGTACACCATCGCGCCCGTGGAGACGTCCATGTAGGGCTTAACGTTCGTGCAGCTGAGGCCTTCCCATGTGAGGAACTTGCCGCCGGGGAACTCCCATGATATGTTCTGCGTGTCGGGCCACTCCCAGTCGGTGTCGCCGGGGATCCAGTATCTGCCGCCGGAGGAGACGACCCGCTCGGGGTAGTCAACGCCGAGGCACCAGCGGGCGATGTCCACGAAATGGACGGAGTTGTTGCCGGCCTCGCCCGTGCCCCAGTTGCGGAACCAGTGCCAGTTGTAGTGGATCACGTTGTCGCGCAGGGCCTCGCGCGGCGCCGGCCCCTGCCAGATGTCCCAGTCGAGCCATTCGGGCACCGCGATCGGCTTGCCCTTTCCGATGGGGCTGCGGCGCGTCATGTACCAGGTCTTGCCCCACTTCGGCGCGCCGATGAGGCTCTCCGCCCTGATGGCCTCCATCGCGGCGCGGATCGAGGCGGCGCTGCGGCGCTGCGAGCCTACCTGCAGGACGCGGCGGGTCTTCTTCCACGTGTCGAGCAGTATCTCGCCCTCGCGCGGGCAGAACGCGCATGGCTTCTCCACGTAGACGTGCTTCCCGGCGCGCATGGCCATCACGGCGCTGAGGGCGTGCCAGTGGTCGGGCGTCTCGGAGACGATGCCGTCGACGAGCTTGTCCTCCAGCACCTTGCGCAGATCCTTCTCCTTCTTGGGCTCGTAGCCGGCTATTTTCTTCACGGCCTCGGCGGCGAAGTCCCGCGCGCGGGAATCGACGTCGCACACATACGCGATCTCCAGGCCCGGCACCTTGAGGATTTCCTTCATGACGGCCGCGCCGCGCCCCTTGGCGTGGCAGCCAACGAGGGCCAGCCTGATCCTGCTGGACGGGGCGTCGGCCCCGAATGCCCTGCCTGCGGCGGCGATGAAAAACGCCCCCGCTCCCGTCTTGATGAAATCGCGTCTCTTCATTTTCTCTCCTTGGTTCCTTTGTTTGCCTGCCGCCGACCACCACGCCAGCGGAACGCGAATGATTATACCATATTTTGGCGATCTATTGGACGACAAATTGCGAGAGGACGAGTAGGAGGAGAGGACGAGTAGGAGGAGGACGAGTAGGAGGAGGACAATAGGAGAAGAGGACAATAAGAGAAGAGGACAATAGGAGAAGAGGACAATAAGAAGAGGACAACAGGAGCGCTCCACTCCTATTGTCCTCTCCTCCTACTCGTCTTATCCTATTGTCCTATCGTCCTATTGTCCTAGTCCAGCTCACGCGCCGAGCTGGAGGCGCACGAAGCGCTTCACCGCGATCGGCGCGCCGA
>CAMOHV010000129.1 GCA_946615275.1 uncultured Verrucomicrobiota bacterium
GGATACTGGACTTCCTGAAGCGGCCATCCACGCGCGCGTTTCTGGCGTTCGCGGCTGTGTACGCCGTCGCGATGGCGGCGATATTCTGGGGGACGTGGTCGCTGGACCGCGCGCCGATCGAGCCGGACAACCCCACGACCTATCCCGTCGACCACGCGGCCAAGTGGCTCGCCACGCTCCTCGCCGGCGGCAACTTCGTCCCCGGCGACCTGCGCAATCTCGTGGGCAGCCCCTATTTCTGGCAGGAGCTCCAGTATGCCGTGCCGTGCTTTCTTGCCGCGCTCGGGATGGTGTTCTACCTGCGCGGGCGCGGTCTTTCGCTCCTCGCCTCGTATGGCGCTGGCGCGGCGTACGGGCTCATGGGCTACAACATCACGCTCTTTTCGGCCGGGCATCTTGGCTGGTTCGTGTGGCTCACGTACGGCCCGTTCGCGTTCGGCCTCATAGACCGCGCCGTCCGGAAGGGGAAGTGGCTCAACTGGGCGCTTCTTGGGGCGGTGCTCGCGTGGGCCAGCGCGCGCCAGCCCGATCTGTGGCTTCTCTTCACGCTTCTCTCGTTCTTCTACGGCATCTGGTGCGTGGCCGTGAACCGCAGATTCGCCTCGCCCCGGATGTGGATCGGGGTGTGCGTGACCGCCGCCGCGCTCTTCGTCTGCGGCTGGCCGCAGCTCAAGCGCGCCATCTTCACCGAGACCGCCAACCGCGACAAGCAGATCGCGGGCGTCTCCGGCAAGGCCGCCGCCGATCCCGAATCCGGCAAGGCGCGCTCAAAGGAGGAGGAGGCCAAGCGCTGGGATTTCTGCACGAGCTGGTCCCTGCCGCCGGACGAGCTCGTCGAGTTCTTCTCGGCCTCGCCGAAGGGCGATTCGAGCGATCCGCGCGTCAGCCCCGTGAACCGCTACAAGGGGCGCATCGGGCAGCGCGTGACGATCCCCGAGGGGCAGCGCGCCCGCGATCCATCCAGCGGAAGGATAATCAACGGCGGCGAGGTGGTGTACATCCCGTACAGGCAGCATTCGCTCTATTTCGGGCTCGTGACATGTCTGCTCGCACTGGCGGGTGTGTTTTCGCCGATATTGCGGCGATTCGGCGGCGGGCGCGCGGGGCGCGCGACCTTGCCGGCGGGCGATTCCGCGGCGGTCGCGGGGCGACCACCCTGTCAGGGGGGCGATCCGGCCTGTGATCGCGATGTGTGGTTCTGGACTGCTGCTGCCGCTGTGTGCGTCCTCTGCTCTTTGGGCGGCTTCACGCCGTTCTATCGTCTTGTGTACGCGCTTCCGCTGGGCGACTACATACGCTGCCCGGTGAAGTTCGTCCATCTCCTGGAGTTCGCCGCCGCCGCGCTCGCCGGATTCGGGATCGAGGCAATCCTCGGCGCGGCCGGGCGGAAGGGCTGGGCGAAGGCGGCGGCGTATGCGCTAGCCGCGCTGGCGCTTGTGAACGTGGTGGACCTCGCGCGCGTGGATCGGCGTTTCCTTGCCGTCGAGGACGTCTCCTTCGTCCGCGCCCCGAACGCCGCCGCAGAGGCCATCGGCAAGGCCGGCGGCGGCAAGGTGTTCGTGGCCGTGGACCAAGGCGAGGGGCGCGACGCCATCGCGTCGTCCTTCGGCGCGCATCTCGTGCCGGCGGCGGAATTCAAGGACGCCCGCTTCGTCTTCGCGACGCAGCGGGGGCTTCAAACGGCGCCCGCCGTTGGCGAGGGCCTGCGTTCTGGGAAGCTCAAGATGCTTGGGGCGTATGCCTGGCAGAAGGAGAAGGGCATATACGCGGCTCCGCAGAACGCGGCCGCGGCGGCGCTTTTCCAGGTGGACGGCGTTCCGCCGCCCGCGCCGGAGCCTGCGCCCGCCCCCGATCGCCCTGCCCAGTTCTTCACATGGCTTTCGATCCTTGCTACATTCTCCATCCTCGGCTGGACGATATTCTCGGCCACCCGCCATCATCGCCCCGCCCTTGGTTCTTGACGTTCATCCTTTCAACTTTTCAACCCTTCAACCCTTCAACTTTTCAACTTTTCAACCTTTCAACTTTTCAACCGATCATGATAGTGCATCTTAACGGAAAGCTTGTCGAAAAAGACATCACGCGCGTCGTCGTGGAATGCGGCGGCGTGGGGTATGAGGCGTCGATTCCGCTCTCGACCTTCGACCGTCTGCCCGCCGAGGGCGCGGACGTGAAGCTCTACACGTACCATGACGTGCGGGAGGACGCCGAGGCGCTGTACGGCTTCGCCACGGTGGCCGAGCGCGAGGTGTTCAAGCTTGTGACAACCGTCTCGGGCGTGGGGCCGAAGATCGCGCTTTCCGTCCTCTCGGGCCTCACCACCGGCGACCTGCAGCTCGCGATCTCGCAGGGCGACGTCAAGCGGCTTGCGTCCATAAAGGGCATAGGCAAGAAGACGGCCGAGAGGATAGTCGTGGACCTCAAGGACAAGATAAACCCGATAGAGGCGCTGGCGAACTCCACGGCGGCGTCGTCGCAGGCGCAGTCCAACGTCCTCCGGGACGCGATGCTTGCGCTCTCCGCGCTCGGCTTCAGCGAGGAGATTGCGCGCGCGAAGGTGCAGAGGGTGCTGGAGTCCGATCCCTCCGTGCAGGACACCGAGACGGTGGTGAAGCTCGCGCTCAAGGGCTGACCCGCGAATGCCTCGATAACGGCCAACAGTGAAAGACCATTTCAACTTTCAAGAAAGGATAATGATGATGAATAATGGAATCTCGACGAGGATTGTCGGCGAAAGCATGCGCGCATGCGCGCTCGTGGCCGCCCTGGCGGCCGTGCAGATGGCCTCCGCGCAGCTCAAGGCGAAGCCCGTGTGGGATCTCGCGAAGGACGCGGGGCCGATCTCGGCGCAGCTCAAGGAGAAGGGATGCGTCCCGCTCTCCACGGCGGCGCAGTTCGAGATCCCGTGCGCGGCAATCCAGGACTTCTCCGTGTTCACCGTGCGCGCCAAGCTGCGGTTCGGCGAGGTGGAGGAACGCACGCAGATGAAGATCTTCGACCAGATAACGTCCGACGCCGGATGGTCGTTCTCGATCATGAACTTCGGGCGCGTGGGAAGCCCCATGACGCTCAACGTGAACGGCGTCGCCTACAACACGGGCTGGTTCCGCGCCAAGGCCGGCGAGACGCACACGTTCACCATCGCCGCCAAGAAGGGAATGGTGGTGGCGTACATGGACGACCGCGTGCTGAAGCGCTGCTTCACGGTGGTGACCCCGGCGTCCACGCCCATCAAGGTGGGCGGCGGCGGATCGGCGAACATGCCGGAGATGAAGGGCGTCGAGCTGCTTGAGCTGAAGATATACGGGCCCAAGGAGGAGTTCTGGGCCAAGGGCGAACCGCGCGAATTCGCCGTGGGCTATAAGGGCGGCAAGGGCTGGATGGTGGCCGTGCCGGCGAAGGAGACCAAGAACCTGCCGCGCCTCCTCTACTACGGGGACTCCATCTCCCACGGCTACTCGGCGCCGCTCAACAAACTCCTCAAGGACAAGGCGTACCTCTACCACTGGAGCAACTTCGTGGGCGGGTTCTCCATCAACGAGAAGGCGTTCAACGACGTCGCCACGCTCGCGAAGTACGACATGATCGTCTTCAACAACGGCCTCCATTCCCTCCACTGGACGCCGGACAAGGCGACCGACGAGCAGATCGAGGGCGTGACGCGCGCGATCGTGCGCGCTTTCAAGAAGGGCGCGCCGCAGGCGAAGCTCGTGTGGCTCTCAACGACGCCGCACACGGCGAAGAGGGGCCCGGACGGCAAGGTGTCCGGCGTGGGCGAGAAGAACGCGATAGTTCAGCGCATCAACACCATCGCCGCCAAGGTGATGAAGGAGGAGAACGTGGACGTGATAGACGGCTACGGGCTTCTCATCGGGCATCTCGACCTCGCCTCCGGCGACCAGTACCACTGGAGAGGCCCCGCCTACGAGATCCTCGCCAGGGCGATAGCCGAGAAGTTCCGCGAGGCGACGCGCCGATAGATGAACATCGCCATGATAGTCAAGGTGGCCGCGCGGGCCATCTGGCGGAACAAGACGCGCTCCGCCCTCACGATGCTGGGGATAATCTTCGGCATTGCGGCGGTGATCGTGGTGCTGGCGATAGGCAAGGGCGCGAGCGCCAACATGGTGGCGCAGATCTCGAAGATGGGCGACAACGTGGTGATGATCTTCTCCGAGCAGCGCCACGCTGCGGCGGGCGTGCACGGGGGGGCGGGCGAAGGGCAGTCGCTCACGGCGTCCGACGGGCTCGCCATACGCCGCGAGCTCGCCCATCTCGTGAAGGCGGAGTCCCCCGAGGTGCGCACGCAGATGCAGGTGCTGCACGCCGACAAGAACTGGAACACCACCATCTACGGCTGCTCCACCGAGTTCCCGGTGATACGCAACTGGCAGGTGGGCGAAGGCGACTTCTTCACCGAGACCGAGGAGCGCCAGAGCGCGCGCGTCTGCGCGCTGGGGCGCACCGTGGCGAACAACCTCTTCCCCGGCGGCGACCCGATCGGGCGCATGATCCGCATCGGCAACATGCCGTTCCGCGTGAAGGGGGTCATGGAGACGAAGGGCGTGGGCGGCATGGGCCAGGACCAGGACGACGCCGTCCTCGCGCCCTACACCACGGTCCGCCGCGTGCTGCAGGCCTCCACCTTCCCGGACAACGTGCGCCAGATAAAGCTCTCCCTCTACTCCATGGACCAGATCGAGGAGGCCAAGCGCGAGATAGGCGCGCTCCTCCGCCAGCGCCACCGCCTGGGCGACTCGGCCGACGACGACTTCCGCATCATCGACATGGCCGAGATCACCTCCACCATGAGCGGCGTCTCCAACACCATGACGATACTTCTCGCGGCCGTGGCGGCGATTTCGCTCCTGGTGGGCGGCATCGGGATAATGAACATCATGCTCGTCTCCGTGACGGAGCGCATAAGGGAGATCGGCCTCAGGATGGCGATCGGCGCGACGCCCGCGAACATCCTCGCCCAGTTCATACTGGAGGCCGTTCTGCTCTCGTCGCTTGGAGGCGGAGTGGGCGTGGCGATAGGCGTCTCGGGCGCGCAGTGGCTGGGCGGCTTGTTAGGCTGGCCGATACTCGTCGAGACGTCGTCCACGGCGGTGGCGTTCATGTTCTCCGCCTTCGTGGGGATGTTCTTCGGATTCTACCCCGCCTGGCGCGCCTCCAAGCTGAACCCGATCGACTGCCTGAGGTACGAGTGACTG
>CAMOHV010000130.1 GCA_946615275.1 uncultured Verrucomicrobiota bacterium
CTCATGCCCGCGACGTCCGCCACGCGCTTGCCGGACCTTCCCGCCGCGAACACCGCGCGCAGCTCGCTTATGGCCAGCGGACGCCTCCACACGGCGATGTCGTCGAGATGCCCCTTGTAGTTCCACTTCCACGCCCCCGTGCCGTCCTGCCCTATGAAGAGCGGGAGCCCACTCGCGAGAAGCGCGCGCCTCGCGTCGCCGCAGATCCAGTGGAAGGATCCGTCCTTGCGCCCCTGGTAGAGCCACGCCTGGCCGTCGGGCGTGAACACCACGGCGTAGAAGGACCATTCGTTCACCTCGATGTCCATTGTGCCCACGAGGACGTCCCCGCCTTCCGGCGTTCCGTACACGAGGCACACCCCGTTTGCTGTGCGCTCAGTGTGGCGCCCCTGGACAACCGCGAAGCCAGGGCTCCCCTCTCGCGCGAGCGTCTTGTTGCCCATCACAACGGGATCCCCCCCCAGACGCGTCATCCTCGCCCAGAACGATATCGTGAACGACGGCCTCAGCGCCATGAACATCCCCTCGGAGCCGGACAGGCTCTCGGCGCAGACGACATCCTCGTCGCCGCCCACGTAGAGGCAGTGCCCGCCGAAGAGCCCGCTCGGACGGTTCGGGTTGAAGTACTCCTCGTCGCCAGCCGGATCCACTCCCGCCCCGCCAGGCACCGCGTTCACAAGATACTTGCCCTTCTCCTTCAACGGGAAGTACCACGCGAGCGACTCGTCTATGCGCGCGGCCGGCCCCCACGGCGAAGGCTCCCTCCCGACGACCCGCCCGTCGAGGTTGAGGCCCTCCGTGGACACGCCGAAATGCTCAAGCACCGTGACGGGGAGGTCGTAGTTGCACGGGAATCCGGCCATAGGGCCGTTCACGACTCGGCGGCCGGCCAGGATCACGGGGATGGTGTGCGAATGCGTGTCCCGCCAGCCGTGCATGGTATGGTAGCCGCCGTGGTCCGTGGTGAGCATCACGAGCCAGTCCTCGTCCTTGAACGTCGGACGCGCGGCGATTGCGGAGAGCACCTTGCCTATCGCGCAGTCGTTCGTGACGATCGCCCCGCGGTATTCGGCGCTCATCGGATAGTAGCCCTTGGCGTGCCCCTGGGCGTCGGGGAACTCAAGGAAGAGCGCGGCCACGTCGGGGGCGTCGGGGGAGGAGTAGAGCGCGGCGAGGTCTTCGCACTCCTTGATCACGTCCAGCCCGTATGACTTGTTGTGCACGCGGTTGTCCTGGCAGAGGTCCCAGTCGTAGTGCCCGCAGGCGTACAGGAACGCAGCCTTGGTCTTGGGCTTCGCGTCGAGGATGCGCGTGAAACATGTCGGCCACTCCTTCACGCGGCACTTGTGGGACGTGTGGTTGAACCACACGCCGTGCTTCGTGGCCGTAACGCCGTTGAGGATCGAGGCGTGGTTGGCGAAGCTGTAGGCGCGGGCGTCGGGGAGCGGCTTGCCCGCGAAGGACCACGCGCCTCTGTAGCCGCTCTGCCATTCGCCGAACGCGAGCTTGCGGACGTTGGGGAGGTCGGCGTTCACTATGCCGTCCGCCCTGAAGCCGTCCCACATTATGATAAGCGCCATCGGGCGCCTCGCCGAATCGGCCAGCGCCGCCATGGACGCGAGCGAAACAGCGGCCAATGCCGCGATGAATGATGTTCTATTCTTCATTTCAATCTCCGTTACCTTTTCAGAAAACCGTATTCATACACCTTCGGTGCGATCTGCCCGGCAAGGGCGTTTGCACGGCAGACATTATACCATTTTTCTCCGTTTCCGTCTCAATGCCAGCGGCGCTCTAGTTCCTTCTTGCGGCTGCCGAGCGTCACTCGGCCCTCTGGCGTAAGATATGTGACCGTCCCGGATATCCTGCCCGTTGGGGCACCGTAAAAAGCACTCGTCGTCAAATACTTATCGCGACAAACTTGAGAAGCGCCGCCCTTGCGCACTATGACAGCCCATCCCCCTTCGAGTGTCTTGAACGCTTTCAATGGAATCCGCTCCTTGCCTGAGGTCTCGTCCCACTCCAGAGGAATGTCCGCAGGGTCAATGTTCGCGGTAAACATTACTGGGAAAACATCGTCGAAGTCTTCAAGGGCGTTAGCAGCTATGCACCACTGGCATACGCCGCCAACGAACGCGGTGGAGAAATCCAATGCCGAGCCTTCGCCCTTTGCAGAACTCTTCGCCACAAGCCGATTCACGAAGTCGGTGGAGTTTGTCGCAACCTCTAGGTCATGCGATATTCCAGGCATCACACACTTCTGGACATAGAGGTTCCTGCCTTGCATGCATATGACTGAGTGGAAGGCTCGTCTTCTGCGCTCACCCCGTATGCCCACGCCGATTTCAATGGCGATCTGTATCAACACCAATACGACAGGAATGATCAACACCCAGATCAAGCGGGACAGCCAGGCGAGTCGTCCCTCCGGACGCCACCATGCGCGGGAAGAAGGAAGGCACAATAAAGTCGACAAGACAACCAGCGGAAGCATCCAGAAGAACACACCGTCGAATGCGTCGCGCCATCCGTTGTTTATAACAATCAGAAGGATGCCAATGGCGCAAATGGCGCCAACCACCACGAAGAAGCGGCGAGTCCATTTATGGCCTCTGTGAAGATCAACGCATCCGCCAAGCATCAGAGAGAGTGGTAGCAGAACCAGAAGCATTGCAGCGTCCTGTCGGGTTGCCGCGAACCAGGACGCCGTCGCCGCCGCCAGTGCGCAGTATCCGTCTGCGATCACACATGCGATGCGCACCGTCCACGGCATCCGCCCTGGACGCCCAGCCCCATCAGTCTCGGCAACAGCGGTGTGGATCATCCCTGCACCCTCACGCAATCGATCGAAGGCGCGGAGCAGCAGAGCATCACCAGCCTGTCCACGCCGAGCGCCACGCCGCCGGAGGGCGGCATCGCCGCAAGCGCGGAGAGAAAGTCTTCGTCGATGGGATAGTCCGCCTCGCCCAGCAGCCTGCGCTCCTCGCGCGCGGCGACGAAGCGCGTGCGCTGCTCGTCGGGGTCCACAAGCTCGGTGAACGCGTTCGCAAGCTCCATGCCGTCGATGTACAGCTCCCAGCGCTCGGCCACAGGTGCACACCCCGGCGTCCGTCGCACCTTCGAGAGCGACGCCGCCTCCACTGGGTAGTCCATCAGGAACACGGCCCCACGCGGGAGGTTCGGCTCGATCTTCGTCGCCATGTCGAAGTCGAAGCGGTCCTGGTCGAACCGCTCGAACGGATCCCACCCAGCCCACTCAGCGTAGGCGTCGCGCACAGTCAGCCGCCGGAACTCCGCTACGTCGATTGAGAGGAATGTATGCCACAGCCTGCGGATCAGCGCCTCCATGTCGGACATTATCGCCATGTAGTCCGCGTTGGCCCTGTACCATTCAAGCATCGTGAACTCAGGGCTGTGGCGCGTCCCGCTCTCCCCTTCGCGGAAACACGGCCCTATCTGGTAGATCCTCTCCATGCCCGCCGCGAGGAGCTTCTTCATCTGAAGCTCGGGCGAGGCGCGCAGGAACATGTCGCCGCTCGGCGGGCAGTCGATGTGCGGCTCCGGCGCCGGCGCCGCTATCCTCACAGGCGTCTCCACCTCCACGAACCCCTGCCCGTCGAAGAATGCGCGGATGTCCCTCAACACCCGCGCGCGCACTTCAAGCCTTTCCATGAAATCCATCACCATTCCCAATTCCCAATTCTCAATTCTCAATTCTAATAGAGTTTCTCGTATTCGCCCTTCTGCACCTTCTTGTAGGTGTGGAAGCCGGCGCGCTTAGCGCGGTAGTTGAGGTCCGTGCGCGAATGCCCCAGGCCCGGCGCCTGGATCACGCGGAATATCGGAGCGCCGCAGTCAGGGCACTTCTCGAGCCTCGCGTCCTCGATGGACTGCACGACCTCGAACCCATTGGCACACTTGGAGCATCCTTTGGCGGGCTCCTTCGCCTCGTACACGTACACTGGCATCACGAATACCTTTCAAGATGTTTTCCGAGAAGCGCGGAAAGCCGCGTCTCGAGCCACGGCGTCACGCGCCAGAAGTCGCGCAGGTTCAGATACTCCGAGACGACTCCCCCCTGGCCGGGCTTCGCGCCGAACTCGGCGCGCAGCAGGATGTTGCGCGCAGTGGCGTCGCTTGAGACGAACTCCACCACCTGCGTCCTGAAGCCGAGGATGCGCAGGATCATCGCGCGGAAGGCGTCGGTCAGGATGTCGCACATCCTCTCGCGAAGGATGCCGTGCCTCAGGACGCCCGCGAAGGCGTCGTTGGACTGCGGGCCGATGACCTTCTGCAGCTCGTGCTGGCAGCACGGGGCCGAGACGATGTACCTCGCCTTCCACTCCACGCCGCGCGCAAGAGCCTCGTCGGTAGCGGTGTCGCAGGCGTGGAGCGAGACCACCATGTCCGCCCGCGGCTGGCGCGTCGAGGCGTCCTGCGCAAGAACGGACGCCAGGTCGAAGTCAGCTAGGTCCGCCTCGGCGAACACGACGTCGGCCGCCACGTCCAGCTCCGCCGCCATGCGCCGCGCCGACTCTATCACGTCCCTGCGCCTGTCTATCCCCACCACCTTCACGGACGGGAACTTGAGCACATGCACCAGATACAGGTAAAGCGCAAGCGTGAGATACGCCTTGCCGCAGCCGCAGTCCACCACCGTGAACGGAGCCCCGTCCTCGGGCGGTGCCTTTACGAGGTCGGCGACGACCTTGAGGAATTCGTTCACCTGGTCGTACTTGCCGCGCATGGACGCGCGGAGGCGTCCATCGGCGTCGGCGAGCCCTGTCGCCTTCAGAAGCGCGCCGGAGTCGAACGCCGTCAGGGGGAGGTTCTTCACGCGGTCGTGCGGGCGCACCTCCGCCACGCGCTCCATCGCCGCCGAGCGCGAGACGAGCGCGCGACCCTTCTTCGTGACGCGCACGTGGAGATCGCCGGACGACGTGATGAGGTGCATCTCGCGCGCCCCGGGCTGGGAGATGATCTCCTCGAGGCCGTCGGCCGCGCCCTGCACGGCGAAGTTCTTCACCTGCACGTGGCCGTCGTCCGTCATCTCCGCCTGGAAGCGTTTCTCGCCGCCGATCTCCACGGGGCGCATCGCTATGCGGAACGTCTTGCCGTTGCGCCTGACGCTCTGCACTATCTTGATGAAGCCTTCGCCGAAGACGCGCGCGCGTATCTCGTCGGCCAGCTTGGGATCTAGTTCGAATCTATCCAT
>CAMOHV010000131.1 GCA_946615275.1 uncultured Verrucomicrobiota bacterium
CCGCCGTGGTTCGCCATGCCGGAGACGCGCGTGGGGCTCTACACGCTATTCGCGCTTCTCGCGGCCACGAAGGTCTCCGACATGGGCGGATTCGCTTTCGGGATTTCGTTCGGGCGGCACAAGATGTGCCCGACCATCTCGCCGAAGAAGAGCTGGGAGGGGTTCGCTGGCAGCGTGCTTGGCGCGTGCCTCGTCTCGTCGCTCTTCTGCTGGATCGCCGCGCGCGACGGCTGGGCGGACGCCTGCCCGTTCTGGCGCTTCGCCACCTATCCGCGCGCCATCGCCGCCGGATTCCTGATCGCGACGTTCGGGACGCTGGGCGACCTCGTGGAGTCGCGCTTCAAGCGCGAATGCGGAGTTAAGGACTCCGGGACGTTCATGCCCGCGGGCATGGGCGGGTTCCTTGACATGTTCGACTCCATACTCTTCATCCCTGCGCTGGCGTATCCGTTCATCGCCTGGGCGCATTGGTGCGTGATCTGAAGACTGGACGCGCCATGTTCCGCAACCTCTCCATACACGGCTGGAAGTTCCTTCTCTCCGGCAACGGCATGACTGTCCGCGCCGGCAAGCAGTTCGGCCTGGCTGCTGTTCTGGGAATGGTAGTCGGGCTCGTCACGGTGGCGTTCTACTGGATGATACAGCTTGCGCGAACGTACGTGATGGAGGGGCTGGGGCATCACCAATTCATGTCCACATTGCCTTCTGGCGAGGCGTGGTGCTCGTTCTGGAGTGTCGAAGCCGTGAGCGACCCGCACCGCTGGATACTCTTCTTCCTCCCGGCGGCGGGCGCGATCATGGGACGCATCCTCATCCACCGCTTCGCGCGGGTGGAGCATGCGCGCGGCACCGATTCCGCGGTCAAGGCGTTCCACCGGGGCGAGATAATCCCGCGCACTGTGATACCCGTGAAGTCGGTGGCGTCGGTGCTCACCGTGGGCTTCGGCGGCTCGGGCGGCTACGAGGGGCCCGTCACTCTCATTGGCGCGGCGTGCGGATCGGTGCTGAGCAGGCTTCTTCACCTCGACGCGCGCGCCTCGCGCATACTCCTCGCGGCGGGCCTCGCCGCCGGCATCGCCGCGCTCTTCCGCGCGCCTCTCGCGGGTGCGATCTTCGGGGCGGAGATATTCTACTCGTCGAGCGATCTCGAGTTCGACGCGATCATACCGTCGTTCTGCGCCTCGGCCGTCTCCTACACCGTCTTCGCCTGCTTCTACGGCTGGGATCCGCTCTTCGCCATGCCGGACGTCGCGTACGAGAACGGGCTGAGGCTTCTTCCGTATTTCGCGCTCGCGTTCGTCGTGACCTACGGCGCGCGCTTCTACATCGAGTTCTTCCGCGGCACGGAGGCCTGGTTCGAGAGGCGCAGATGGCCCGCCTGGGCGAAGGTTGGCGCGGGCGGACTCGCCGTTGGCGCGATAGGGTTCGTATTCCCGGACGTCCTCGGCTCCAGCTACGCGCTCGTGCAGGCGGCGCTCACTGCGGGCGACGCCGACTTCTTCGCCTCCGGCGGCACTCTCACCCTCATCGCGTTCCTCTCGTTCTTCCTCGTGAAGGTCGTGGCGACGTCGCTCACGGTGGGCTCCGGCGGCTCCGGCGGGCTCTTCGCTCCGGCGATCGTCTGCGGCGGCGCGCTCGGCGCGGCGACGGGCCTCTTCTTCGCGCAGGTGCTCCCGCCGTCCCTGGGGATCCATCCGGCGGCGTTCGCGCTCGTGGGCATGGCGGGGTTCCTCGCGAGTTCCATCCGCGTGCCGATCACGTCCATCGTGATGGTGGCGGAGATATCCGGGAACCATGCGCTTCTGCTGCCGACGATGTGGGTTGTAGGGATAGCGTTCTGGCTCAACAACCGCTGGTCGCTCTACCGCAGCCAGGTTCATTCGCACGAGCAGTCCCCGCTCTACGCATGAGTCAGCCACATATTCCCATTGTCCACCACTGCCCGCATATCGCAGGCACAAATCTCTACCGCCGTGCGCGACCTTCTCGGCGAAGGACGCCTCACTTCCAAGTCGACGCAGTAATCCTGTTTAGGCAGGTTTGTCACCATCAAGGACGGGATGTTCGAGTTCCTCTATTTCCCGCTCCAGCCGTGGGCGTCGGCGAAGTCCATGTAGACGCTCCAGTCGTACGGCGTGAGGTCGTGCTTGCCCTGCCGCAGATGGTAGCTTACGTCGCCGTCTGAGATCGGCGCCTGCGGAGGGGGAAACTCGGAGCAGGAGAGCCCGCGCCTTCCGTACAGCGCCCATGCGGGGGACGCGAGGCGCGCGGTGTGGAACTCGCCGGCGGGGCCGGCGCCCTTGTCCTCGGTGGCGGACGCGATGGCCAGCAGCCTTGGCGCGACAAGCGCGGCGAGCTGGTGCTGGTCGAAGTCCATCGGCTTGTCCACGGACAGCCAGCCGCCGCGCCATGCGTCGATCTTCTCTATGCGTCGGTCGTGGTTCATGCAGTGGCGCTGGAACGCGCCGCAGAACCAGTACGTCACGCGCGAGCCCAGGAATATGGCGTAGTATTCGCTCTCTGGAAGATCCACATGGGCGAGCTTCGCGCCGCCGCATCCGGAGCAGTTGACGCAGGTCATCGCGAAACGCTCGTCGAGGGCGCCTGCGAGAAGCGACGTCTTCCCGCCGCGGCTGTGCCCTACGACGCCGACGTGCGCAGCGTCCAGGCTGGGCTCGGACTCTATCCAGTCCATCACGCGGCTTGCACCCCACGCCCACGCCGAAAGCGTCCCCCAGCTCTTGTCCGTGCGGTCCTGCGGACGCTCGAAGCAGGGGAACACTCCATGCAGGAAGGCCGTCGCGGGATTGTACGTCTCCCGCGCCACGTCGCCGTTGAAGAACGCTATCGCGGCGTATCCGCGCGCGACGATCTCCTCCGCAGGCCAGAATCCGGAGCGGACCTGGCGCGTCGGGTCAAGGTTCTTCGCCGCGCTCCTGTTGCAGATGAGGACGAACGCCGGCGCGGGGCGCGGCGACTTCGGTATGAACGCTGTGGCCACGAACGAATTGGTGCCGTACGGCCCGCGGTAGGAGATGCGCACCCGCCGCCGCACGGCCTTGCCGTCCATCATGTCCACGGCCGGCTCGTCGTCGGCGAACGACACCTCCGGCTTCTCCGCCGCCGCGGGCCGCTCTCCGTACATCTGCTCCAGGAAACGCTTCTTGATCTCCGGGCGGCGGACCTTCTCCCAGGCGGAGCGGTCGCGAACCGGCTTGCCGTCGAAGGTGGCGAGCAGCTCCGGCACGTCCTTGGGCTGCGGCGTCTCCGAGGCGTCGAACGGAGCGGCGTTCACGCCATTGGCCACAAGGCGCCTGCGGTGCATCGCCAGCCGCTCGGCGAAATCCTTCCAGTTCCGCTTCTCGGGCCCCGTCCACAGCACCTCCGCGATCGCGCATGCGCGCGGCCATGTCTTCCAGTCGAGGTCGAAGCGGGACGTGGTGTACTCGCTCCAGCAGTTCGCCTGCCCGCCGAGTATGTGGGCTCGGTCGGCCTCGGCCACGCCGGCCGACGGGTTGAACCAGTAGCAGCGCTTGAGGGGCAGATTGCCGCCGATGTACGTGTACGGGTCTTCGTCCAGGCCCTGCGCGTAGTCCACGTAGCAGAAGGTGTTGGGCGTGCACACCACGTCGTGCCCGCGCCTGGCCGCCTCGGGCGCGCTCATCACGTCGCGCCCGTGCCGGGCAGTGCGCCAGCTCATCCCGATCGCGCTGGCGGGCACGTCGCCTAGGAGTATCTCGTCCCATCCAAGCGCCCTGCGCCCCTTGGACTCGAGGAATCGGGCGATCCTCGTCGTGAGCTTCGCCTGCAGCTCGCGCTCGTCCCTGAGCCCCAACTCCTTCATCTTCGCCTGGCACTTCGCGCACGTCTGCCAGCGCTTCTTGGGGCATTCATCGCCGCCGATGTGAATGACCTTCGAGTCTGGGAAAAGATCGCACACCTCGTCGAGGATGTCCTCCATGAGCCGCGCGCCGTCATCGTTCCCGGCGCAGAGGACGTCCTCCTCTATTGACCAGTATGAGCGCGGGACGCGCGGAAGCGACGGGCCGGCGCACGACAGCTCCGGATGCGCCGCCAGGAGCGCGCGCGCATGCCCGGGCATCTCGATCTCCGGCACCACGGCTATGTGCCTTGCCTTCGCGTATGCGAGGATCTCGTGCACGTCGTCCTGAGTGTAGAAGAACGGCCCGTAGGGCTGCCCGTCGAGCGTGAAGTGCAGTTTCCCGTTCGGCCAGCTCGGCTTGGTCCCGTACAGCACTGACTCTGGGCGCTTAGCCCCCCATTCGACCAGTTCCGGATGGCGCTTGAGCTCAAGCCGCCAGCCCTGGTCGTCCACGAGATGCCAGTGGAAGACGTTCATCTTGTGCTGCGCCATTAGGTCGAGATAGCGCTTCACCACGGCCTTTCCGAAGAAGTTGCGCGCCTCGTCCAGCATGAGGCCGCGCCAGCGGTACCGCGGCGAGTCCGTGATCTCGCAGCACGCCATGGAGCCGTCCTTGCCGCGCAGTTGGCGCATGGTCTCTCGCGCGTAGAACTCGCCGGCGTCGTCCGACGCTGCGATCGAGACCGATTCACGGCGGACCACGAGCTTGTATCCCTCTGCGGGGATGCTCGCGTCGCGCACGATGTCCACAGGGGCGCCGGGCTTGCATGCCCCGCCCGTCTCCACGATCTCCGCCGGCCTCGGAATGAGCGCCAGCGCCGCCATTATCACGGCAAAATTCATCGCCTGTCTCCTTGTTTCAAGTTTTCGACATCCCATTCGACCATCGAACGAGACATGAGGTGCTGCAATTGAGGAGTGCTAGAGGCTACCCCACCTCCATGCAGAAGGCCCCCCCAAAAAGCGATGACGACAGTATACACCATCCTTCCTCGGATTGCAACCTTCATTTGGGCGCATCTGTAATAAAGTTGTTTTTGCCAGCTGCTCTGGTTGTTTCCAATCTCAAAACGCATGGGTGAAAAACGCAGCCCTGTAGTCGGATCACCTCATGCAGTTGGTGAACACGGCGGTGGGAAAATATGCTATAATACACCGCATGGGAAACTGGGCTCGACAGCTTCCATGCGGTGTGGCGCACTTCAAGCGTCTCCGCGCGATAGAGCCTGTGGACTATAGAACCTTATGGAGACTGGAATGAAAATCAGCGATTCAACCAAGACATTCAGATTCTCCCGCAGGATGTTCCTGCGCGG
>CAMOHV010000132.1 GCA_946615275.1 uncultured Verrucomicrobiota bacterium
TTCGCGCCCGTCGCAGTTCCGCACGACTGGGCGATCGCAGGCCCCTTCAACCCCAACGGCGGCCCCGGCACCGGCAAGCTCCCCTGGAAAGGCAAAGGCCGATACAGGAAGAACCTCGTCCTGGACAAGGCCCCCCAGGGCCGCACCTTCCTTGAGTTCGACGGCGTGATGGCGCGGGCCGTCGCCAAGGTGAACGGCTACTCCGCCGGCATCGGCCGCTACGGCTACCTCGGCTTCCGCGCCGAGATCACGCAGTATCTCGTGCCAGGCACCAACATCGTCGAGGTCGAGGCCGACACCACCCTCCTCAACAGCCGCTGGTATCCTGGCGCCGGGCTCTACCGCAACGTGCGCCTCGTCACGACCGACGACGTGTTCCTCCCCGCGGACGACCTCTTCTTCACGACCCCGTCGGTCTCCGCCGCCCGCGCCGAAGCATCCGTCTCCGGCGTCGTGCGCAGCCGCCGCGCCTCCACCGCCGAAGGCACTGTCACCGCAACGCTCACCGCCCCAGACGGCAAGGTCGCCGCCGTCGCCAAGACGCCCGTCAAGGTCGGCATGATGTCCGATGCGCCCTTCTCGCTCCCCCTGACTGTGGCGAATCCCCTACTCTGGCGTCTCGAGCCGAACGCCGCCCTGTACCGACTCGAGGTCACGTTCGCCGCCCAGGGCGCAAAGGACACGCTCGTCCGCCGCGTGGGCCTGCGCAGCTTCGAGTTCACGGCCGACGACGGATTCCACCTCAACGGCGAGCGCGTTCAGCTCAACGGCATCGACCTCCACTCCGACCTCGGCATACTCGGCATGGCCTTCAACCGCAGCGCCATGAAGCGCCAGCTCTCCATCATGCGCGACATGGGCGCGAACGCCCTGAGGACGTCCCACAACCCGCCCGCCCCCGGCGTCCTCGACCTCTGCGACGAACTGGGCATCTTCGTGTGGGACGAAGGCTTCGACAAGTGGAACTCCACGTGCGGGCGCGGCGACGAGCCGCTCGACGAATTCGTCTCCGAACACCTCCGCCAGCTCGGCCGCCGCGACCGCAACCACCCCTGCGTGTTCACATGGTCCATCGGCAACGAGATCGGCATAGGAGAGGCAGCGCCCCCGGGGCAGAAGGAGTCCTTCCAGACATCCGCCCTCGGCACCACGTTCGAGCGCTGCGCCCTCTTCCGCGCCGCCATCCTCGCCGTCGACCCCACCCGCCCCGTCACGATCGGCAGCTGCTTCCCCGCCGCAGGCAAGCGTGGCGACTACGACGCGCTCGACCTCACCGGCTGGAACTACTGCGAACAGTACGTCGCGATGAAGCGCCACGCCCCCAAGAAGCCCCTCCTCTACTCCGAATCGGCATCCGCGTTCTCCGACTACGGCTACTACGCCCCAAGCTTCGCGAAGAAAAAGACCGACTGGGCGGTGGAGGACCTCGCCACCGACTCCTACGACCTCACATCCGCCTCCTGGAGCGACATCCCCGACTGGGAGTTCTACCGCATGGAGCGCGACCGCTACGTGGGCGGCGAATTCGTCTGGACCGGCACCGACTACCTCGGCGAGCCCACCCCGTACGCCGGCCCCAATGTGAACGGCCGCACCCTCTCCCCCGCCCAGATGGCCCGCAGCTCCTACTTCGGCATCTGCGATCTCCTCCACCTCCCCAAGGACCGCTTCTACCTCTACCGCTCGCACTGGAACCGTTCCGCCTTCACGCTCCACATCGTCCCCGCCCACTGGAACTTCCCGGAGCGCACAGGGAAGAAGACGCCCGTCTTCATCTACACTAGCGCGCCCGAGGCCGAGCTCTTCGTGAACGGCAAATCCCTCGGCCGTCGCCGCAAGAGCCCCAACCTCGTCCCCGACAAGAAGGACTACTACTCCGTCCTCCCCCGCTACCGCATCATGTGGCCGGACGTCGTCTACGCCCCCGGCGAAGTCACCGCCGTCGCCTACTCCGCCGACGGACGCGAACTCGGACGCAAGACGATCCGCACCGCCGCTGCACCCGCCAAGGTGGTACTCACGCCGGACTCCCCGTCGCTCCCCGCAGCCGACGAGACCGGCGCGCCGTTCCTCCGCTTCGTGTGCGTGACGCTCGCAGACGACAAGGGCGTCCCCGTCCCACGCGACAACCGCCGCGTCTCCTTCGCCATCGAAGGCCCCGGCGAGATCGTCTCCGTAGGCAACTCCGACCCGCGCGGACACGATTCCTTCAAGGACGTCTCGTCGCATCCGCTCTGCAACGGACGCGCCGGTCTCTTCATCCGCCGCACCGGCCCCGGCGCCGTCACCCTCCGCGCCTCCGCCGGCAGCCTCTCCCCCGCCCAGATCACTTTCTAGGAGCCTGCACATGTCCATCAGAACCACAAGACGCGATCTGCTGAAATCCGCCGGGGCGTTCGCGTTCGCCCCCATGGCCGGAAGGCTCTTCGCCTCCGACGAAAAGCCCCTCTTCCGAATGGGCGTGATGACCGACACCCACGTCGGCACCACCCTCGAGAGCTGCTCGCGCGTGAAGGCCGCCCTCGAGCTCTTCAAGGCGCATCGCGTGGACATCATCGCGAACAACGGCGACATCGCCGACCACTTCTACCCCTCCGGCTACCGCGCCCTCCGCTCCATCTACTCCTCCACGTACCCCAATCCCTCCGAGCGGCCGCGCGAGGTGTGGGTCTACGCCTGGCACGACGCGTTCGAGTTCAAGAAGGACGTGCCCCGCGAAGACACCGTCAAGCATGCCCCCGAGGCCTTCGCCGAGGTGCGCCGCCTCCTCGAGGCGCGCGATCCCGTCACCGCATCCTTCACCTTCCGCGGCATACCCATGCTGGTGTTCAACCAGTTCGACGCCTCCGAGACGTTCGAGCGCATGATCGCCAAGGCCGCGGCGGAAAACCCCGGCAAGCCCATCTTCGTGTTCAGCCACGTCCCGCCCGCCGGCACCATCTACAACAGCTGGAACTGGGGCGAGGCGCGCCAGCGCGAGATATTCTCGAAATGGCCGCAGGTGGTGGACTTCTCCGGCCATGTGCACGGCTCCCTGCGCAACGACCTCTTCATCTGGCAGAAGGAATTCACCGTGATCAACTCCGGCTGCCTGCAGGTGTGGGGCGGCATCCCCGTGAACGACGACAGGACCAGGTCCAAGCAGGCCTACGGCGTGCTGACCGTGGACGTGTTCCCCTCGCGCCTCCTTGTAAGGCGCTTCGACGTGCGCGACGGCTCCGAGATCGAGCCGGAGCGGCCCTGGAACGTGGCTCTGCCCTTCTCCGCCGACAATGCGACCCACACCCCAGACCTCAAGAAGGCCCGCGCCGCCGTGCCGGAATACCCGCCCGGCGCGCGGCTCGACGCGAAGGCCGCCGCGAACGGCGAATATGAGCTCTCTTTCCCCGAGGTGCAGGGCGCCACCCGCGCATTCATCCACCGCGCCGAGATCGCCCGTCTCCTCCCGGACGGCTCGTGGCGGCGCTTCGCCGTGCGCGACACGTTCGGCGACTTCTACCTGAACGCCGCCGAGGCGACGCGCACGATCACATTCCAGGCCGGTTACTTCACCCCAGGCGAACACGTCCGCTTCACGGTATGCCCACTGAACGGCTACGGCGTGTCCGGCAAGCCCATCACGGCCGAATGCAAGATCGCCGCCCGCGAAGATTTCCAGACGGTGTTCGACGTCGACGGCCTCGCCGAGGGCTTCAAGTTCTCGCGCTCTGCCGACTCCGGGCCGTTCAAGCCCGACGCCTACGGCTTCTACGCCCCCAGATGCGCAGGCTGCATCCTCTCCATGCCCAAAGATGCGTTCAACGGCCCCGCCCAAACGCGTTTCCGCCTCATCTGCGACCTGGACATGCAACAGCCCGAAGAAGGCTCGATGTGGGAGATCGGCGTGAAGGCCGCCACCGCGGCCGGCCGGCCGCGCTCTGTGCACACCATGCCCGGCAGCCCCGGGACGCTTCGCCATGTGTTCGAGTTCACGAAGACGACAGACGCCCCGAACGACTATGTGCTCTTGTTCCGGCGCGGCGCGAAGAGCAAGATCCGCTTTGCCCACATCCGCCTGGAACGATCCGCCGCCCCGGCATGACCGCCCAAACCGTTTTACACACAATGTAACTTTTGCCGCCACCCCATTTCATCAAATGTAAAGTTCCAAGGCATATCCTTGCCATACCCGTAGTTTAAACTAAACTCCTCGTTTTGATTTTAACGCAGAGCCGCAGAGTCTTCCCAAAAGTTCAGAGGTATTCAGAGGTAATTGTAGAACCACTGAATACACGGAAAACACTGAAGCATGGTTTTTCCAGACAGATTTCCGTGCATTCTGTGTGTTCCGTGGTTCATAAAGTGGAAACGAGGCAAAGACATCTATTCCTCTGTGTCTCTGCGCCTCTGCGTTAAAAAAACACGGCGTTAAGAATCACGGCGTTAAGAAACGCGGCGTTAAGAAACGCGGCATGTTTTGGCATTGCTTTTGCAAGAGAAAAAGACTATCATAATGTCCCGTGCGCAACGCACGACATAAAAGAAAAGAGAGAAAATGAGCAAGTACGTAGAAAAAGTCCTGAAGGAAGTTCAGGCGAAGAACGCAAACGAACCGGAATTCATCCAGGCCGTCGACGAGGTGCTTACCACCCTCGACCCCGTTCTGAAGGCGAATCCCGTCTATGAGAAGAACGCCATCCTCGAGCGGATGGTCGAGCCGGAGCGGATCGTCATGTTCCGCGTCCCGTGGGTGGACGACAAGGGGATCGTCCGCGTGAACCGCGGCTACCGCATCCAGATGAACAGCGCGATCGGCCCCTACAAGGGCGGCCTCAGGTTCGACCCCACGGTGAACCTCTCCGTCCTCAAGTTCCTGGCCTTCGAGCAGGTGTTCAAGAACTCTCTCACCACCCTACCGATGGGCGGCGGCAAGGGCGGCAGCGACTTCAACCCGAAGCAGAGCCCCCACACGCCCGGCAAGCGCTGCAGCGACGCCGAGGTGATGCGCTTCTGCCAGAGCTTCATGACCGAGCTCTTCCGCCACATCGGCCCCGACACCGACGTCCCCGCCGGCGACATGAACGTGGGCGGGCGCGAAATCGGCTACCTCTTCGGCCAGTACAAGCGCCTCGCGAACGAGTGGACGGGCGTCCTCACGGGCAAGGGCCTCTCCTTCGGCGGCTCCCTCATCCGCCCCGAGGCGACGGGCTACG